>NZ_JBEXHY010000014.1:0-83895 GCF_040608295.1 Micromonospora sp. NPDC005197
CGACACGCGACACGCGACACGCGACACGCGACACGCGCCACGCGGCGGACGCCGAACGGCAGCGCGGAGCGGCAGCACGGCAACGCGGCAACGCGGCAACGCGGCAACGCGGCAACGCCGCAACGACAGCAGCGGCAGCAGCGGCGGCAGCGGCGGCAGCAGCAAGCGGCAGCGGCAGCAACGAGGGCTGTACGCCAGCGGCAGAACTGTCCGCCATGTGATGGCGCGGCACCAACCAGGTGGGAAGGCTCGACGGGATGTTGCCTCCTGATGACGCTGACGCACTCGACTGGCTCGCCTTCGAGCAGGCGGGTGTGCTGACGACCGCGCAGCTCTCCGGGCTCGTCACCGAGGGGACGGTCCGGGGCCGGATTCGCTCCGGACGCTGGCGGTCGGTCTGTCAGGGGATCGTGCTGGCCGGTAATGGTCGACTCACCCGCGACCAGCAACTGTGGGTGGCGGTGCTTGCGGCCGGTCCGGGAGCGGTCCTGGCCGGGGTGACCGCGGCTGCCGAGGCGGGCGTACGGGGACTGCGGCGCGAACCACTGCACGTGCTGGTGCCGGCCGAGCGTCGCGCCGCGCGGACCGCCCTGCGTCGGCTGCCCATCGACATGCCCGCGGTGCTGGTCCATCGCACGTCGGTGCTGCCGGACGGGCATGTTCAGCTCGCCCGTCCGCCGCGTACGACGACGGCCCGCTCCCTGGTGGACGCGGCCGGATGGGCGGGCGGCGTGGACGAGGCGCAGGGGTTGTTGGCCGCCGGATGCCAGCAGCGTCGCGTGCTACCCGAGGAACTGGATGCCGTGCTCGACGTCCTGCCCCGGGCACCTCGCCGACGGCTGATCCGGCAGGCCGTCGCCGACATCGCCGGCGGTGCGCAGGCGCTCTCCGAGATCAATTTTGTACGGCTGTGCCGGCGGCACCGGCTGCCCGCGCCGGACCTGCAACGACACCGCGTCGACGCGGCGGGCCGCAACCGCTGGTTGGACGCGTACTGGCACGAGTGGCGGGTGCAGGTGGAGATCGACGGCGCGCACCACATGGACGCCCGGCAGTGGGCGGCGGACATGCGCCGGCAGAACGACGTATGGACCAGCGGTGACCGTATCCTGCGCTTCCCCGCCTGGCTGGTCCGCGCCCGCCCCGACGAGGTCGCCGACACCGTTCGACGGGCGCTGGTCGCGGCCGGCTGGAGCCCGACCGGCGCGGTGCGACGGTCGCCGGAACAAGCCCGATGATGCCTACGGTTTGCGGGCCACGCCGCTGTAGCCGGTGCGGGCCACCTCGGCGTCGACGGTGGCGGGCGGCTCGGGGTACGGCCACATGTTGACCAGACCGGGCGACTCGAGGACGAAGTCGCCGAAGAACCGGGTGACGTCGGCGTGGCCGCGCGGTACGAACGGCGTGTTCGCGCGGGCGTAGATCGCCGAGATGCGGGCCATCAGGTCGGGGTGCACGTCGGTGCTGGCGTGGGACAGCGCCAGGTAGCTGCCGGGGGCGAGCGCGTCGCGGTAGGTCGCCACGATGTGGTGCGGGACCTGCTCGTCGGGCACCAGGTGCAGCACGAACATCATGAGGACCGCGACCGGGCTGTCGAAGTCGATGGCGGCGGCGATCTCCGGATGGGAAAGCACCTCGGCGGGTCGGCACAGGTCGGCCTGCACGACCGACACCGTCGCCGCGTCGGCGAGCAGGGCACGCCCGTGGGCGCACACCACCGGGTCGTTGTCGACGTAGACGACGCGTACGCCCGGGTCGATGCGGTGGGCGATCTCGTGCACGTTGTCCCGGGTCGGCAGCCCGGAACCGAGGTCCAGGATCTGCCGGACGCCCTTCTCCTCGACGAGGTGGCGGACCGTACGGGCGATCAGGTCGCGGCCCTGCCGGGCGGCCTCGGGCATCCACGGCGCGACCTGCAACACCATCTCGGCGGCGGCCCGGTCGGCGGCGAAGTTGTCCTTGCCGCCGAGGTAGTAGTCGAACATCCGCGCCGCGTTCGGCCGGTCGGTCTGCAGGCTCAGCCTGGGCTCCGACTGCGTCATGGCCGACCACCTCTCCCCGCCGAGCCCGCAGCATACCGTCCACGATGGTCGATCACGGACCCCCGGAGTCGGCACGAGCGTGATGCCTGTGGGTCATCTGGACAACTCACAGGCATCACGATCGTCGACGGGCGCGGTCAGCCGGTCGTGCAGACGGTGCCGTTGAGGGTGAACGCGGTGGGGAGCACGTTCGGCCCGCTGTACGCGCCGACGAACCCGGCGCTGACGGTGGCGCCGGCGGCGATCTGCCGGTTGTCGTCGGTCGGGGTGACGCGCACGGCCCTGCCGACCTGCTCCCAGGTGGCGCTCCAGCCACTGCTCACCTGCTGCCACCCGGTCGGCCAGGTCCAGGTGAGCGTCCAGCCGGTGATGGGTTTCGTCCCGTTGTTGGTGATCTCGACGCCCCCGATGTAGCCGTTGCCCCAGTCGTTGCTGGCGGTGAAGCGGACCGTGCACGCGCTGGTCGCCGGGCTGCCGGTGGCGAACGTCAACGGCGGTGAGGCCCACGACACCCGGCCGGCCGTGTCACGGGCCAGCACGTTGACTGTGTACCTGCTGCCCGGCACCAGGTTGCCGACCGTGAACGACGTCGTCGCCGTCTCGCCGAACTGCTCGCTGACCGCGCCGTTCTGCCGGTACACCTCGTACTTGGCGATCGGGCTGCTGCCGGCGGTGGCCGCCGGCCAGGTGATCGTCGCGCCCCGGTCGGTGACGCCGCTGGCGGTGGGCTGGCCCGGGGCCGAGGGCCGCCCGGCGGTCGCGCCGGCCGGGCGCAGCACGAGCGTCGTCAACGAGTACGGCGGCAGCGTCCGGCTGGTCGCCGAGCCGGACTGGCCGGTGGCGATGCCCGTCGCGCCGTTGGTGAGGGTGGACACCGTCGGCGCGGCTGTCGACGGTGTGAACCCGGCGTAGTCGATGGCGACGTCGTGGGCCGCGTCCGGGTCCTTGTTGATCAGCAGCACGGCCAGGTCCCCGTTGGTCCGGCGGACGGCGTGCGCGCTGACCAGGGGCTCGTCGGTGCCGGCGCGGATGAACTGGTCGCCGGTCTTCGCGAAGAGCTTCATCATCGTCAGCGCGTGGTACGGCGCGAACGGCGTGTTCAACGGCGGCTCGCACACCGAGCCGTCGGCGGTGCAGGTGCCGCTGGACAGCATGCCGAAGTCGCCGTAGTCGGTCTGGCCCGCCACCTCGCTCACGGTGCCGATGCCGTTGTGCACGTTCCACCACTGGGCGGTGAACACGCCGTTCTCCAGCAGCCCGCTGTACGCGTCGGCGAGGAACAGCGCCCCGGGCTGGGTGTTCTGGCCGGCGCCGACGTTCAGCTCGGTGAAGCTGATGCCGATCCGGTCGGCGTTCGGGCCCGCGTACCGGCTGAGCTGCTGCCGGAGCAGGTACGTCGCGTCGGGGAGCTGGTTGGTGCGGGTCAGCGACTCGGCGGCGCTGCCACCCGGGTACCAGTGCACGTCCACGAAGTCGATCTTCGGGCCGGCGAGGGAGAGCACGGTCTGGTTCCAGGAGCCCGGGTCGCCGCCGGCGGTGATCCCGTCCGGCCAGTTGCCCGGCATCGTCAGCACCGCGCCCACCCTGATGCTCGGGTCGACCGCCTTCATCGCGTCGGCGTACTCGATCACCAGCCGCGCGTACTGGCTGGCGCTCTTGTCGGGGTGGTCGTCCGCCTCCCACGCCGACCCGTAGAGCCCGTTGCCGTAGTTCTCGTTGCCGATCGTCCAGTACCTCGCCCCGTAGCCCTTGGTCACGTTGGCGTAGCGCACCCAGTCGGCGGCCTCGGCCGGCGTACCGGTGCCGTAGTTCGCGATGATCATCGGTTGGGCGCCGACCCGCCTGACCGCCGCCATGAACGTGTCGAAGTCGGTGTTCGGGGCGACGTACCCGCCGGGTGCGGTGTGGTCCTTCCAGTGGTAGATGTCGGCGTACGAGCCGCCGGGATAGCGCATCATCTGCACGCCGGCGTCGCGCAGCAGGTCCGACGTCTCGGCGGTGCCCAGGTTCTGGTCCCAGATGGCGTGGTTGACGCCCAAGGCGGTGTCGGACACCCGCGCCAGTCCGGCGCGGGCGTTCACGGTCACGGCGACGGCGCCGGGGTCGGCCGCCGCCATCGCTGTCGGAGGGTGGATGCCGGAGAGTGCGCTCGCGGCGAGCAGCACGCCCGCCAGGAGCGCCGCGCGGCGGTTCGGTATCTGCATGGCTGGGTTCCTTCGGGAAACGACGGTGAGTCACCCGGCCGGCAGAAAGCGGCGCGGCGGCGGGCGGACTCGTGGACGGACAGGCCCCGGCGCCCCATCACTCAATCCCCGTCCTCCGGGATCCGTGGTCCGGTCCCGGCTGCCCAGTGGACGGGCGTCAGCCCCGCGCGCAGCAGGTTATCGACGGCCAAGAATGTCATGGTCGAATCGGGGATCTCAAGGGGACCCGCCCGAAGCAGGCGCTCCCACGACTGAAATGACGTCATACGTTACGTCTTGACGAACGACATGTTATCGCTCACAGTCGATGCGAGACGCCCAGCGTCAACGGCTCACCGGGAGAGCCGTCGCTGGTCAGGACGCCCGCCGGCAGGCGGGCGTCGCGACCGGACCGGTCAACAGCCCGCGGGTGACGCGCGGTGGACTCCGCGCGCCCGCGTGGTTCGTCGTGCCGATGACCGGTCCGGGCCTTCTCCCCGCACACCCCCACCGCCACCGCTGCACCCACTGTGGAGGAACCGCCGATGAGAACAAGGCTCGCGCTGCTGGCCGCCGGGTTGGCGACGGCTCTGGCGACGATGACGGCCGTGGTCACGCTCGCCACCCCGGCGTCGGCCGCGACGCTCACCCAGGTGAGCAACTTCGGCACCAACCCGACGAACCTGCAGATGCACCTGTACGTGCCGGACCGGGTCGCGGCCCGCCCGGCGCTGCTCCTCGCGCTGCACTACTGCACGGGCAGCGGCCCGGCCGTGCACACCGGTTTCGGCCTCAGCTCCCTGGCCGACCGCTACGGCTTCATCGTGATCTACCCGTCGGTGACCCGCAGCAGCAAATGCTGGGACGTCTCCTCCCCGCAGGCCCTGCGCCGCGACGGCGGCAGCGACCCCGTCGGCCTGAAGTCCATGCTGGACTACGTCCGCAGCCGCTACCCGGTTGACCCGACCCGGATCGCCGTGGGCGGTTTCTCCTCCGGCGCCATGATGACCAACGTCATGCTCGGCCTCTACCCGGACGTGTTCAACGCCGGCTTCAGCTCCTCCGGAGTCCCGTTCGGCTGCTTCGCCACCACCAACGGCGCCGAGTGGAACAGCGAATGCTCCGGCGGACGCATCACCAAAACCCCGCAGCAGTGGGGCGACCTCGTGCGCAACGCCTACCCCGGCTACACCGGCGCCCGCCCGCGCGTCCAGATCTGGCACGGCACCACGGACACCACGCTGAGCTACGTCAACTTCGGCGAGCAGATCAAACAGTGGACCAACGTGCTGGGCATCTCGCAGACCCCCAGCTACACCGACTACCCCCAGACGAGCGCCACCCGCACCCGCTACGGAGGCACCGGCCCCACCGCCCCGGTCGAGGCGATCAGCTTCCAGGGCTACGGCCACTCGATCCCGTTCGACGCCGCCCAAGCCATCCGCTTCCTCGGCTTCGACACCACCAACCCCAACCCCACCACCCCGCCGCCGGGCGGCACGGCGGCGCCGCTGCGCAACGTCAACGCCGGCCGGTGCCTGGACGTTCCGTCCCGGTCGCAGACGAACGGCACCCAGGTGGCGTTGTGGGACTGCAACGGCGGCACCAACCAGCAGTGGACGTCGACGACCGGCAGGCAACTCCAGGTGTACGGCACCAAGTGCCTGGACGCCGAGGGCGCCGGGACGTCCTCCGGCACCCGGGTGATCATCTGGGACTGCAACGGCGGTGCCAACCAGCAGTGGAACCTCGGAACCGACGGCACGGTCACCGGAGTCCAGTCGGGCCTGTGCCTCACCCCGAACTCCGCTGGCACCGCCAACGGCAGCCCGGTGGTCCTCTCGACCTGCAACGGCGGGACCAGCCAGAGGTGGACCAGAAGCTGATGCGGTAGCCCGATCGGTCGGTGCTACCGGCGACGATGCGGCCCGGCCCGGGATCTTCCGGAGCCGGGCCGCGATTCCGCTCCAGACGGCCAGCCAGTGGGGCTCGGCCCCCGGCTGACGGTCTGCAACCTGCTGGTCTACTTGATCTCGCGGACCAGTCCGGCGGCTCCTGAGCAGCTGACCGCACTGCTGCAGCGCGAGCGAGACGAGTTCCTGTTGAGCTCGATTCTGTGGGCGTTGTGCCACCACGAGTCGGACTCGGCGCTGTCACGGTTCTTCTACCTGCTGCAGTACGACTCGGCGTTCCGGGCCTGCAGCCGCGGCTACGTCCTCTACTACTACGGCGACGTGAGGGCAGGCCGCCCACCCTTCCTGGATCTGCCGCCCTACCCGCCGCACGAACGCACGACGACCCGAGTGTTGGCGATGTTCGAGAGCACCACCTTCCAGGCAATCCCCCCGCAACGCCGCTACGTCGACCTGTACACCTTCATGGACATCTATCTGGTGCGGCATGAGAGTATCGGTGGCCGTTCCCTGTCGACGCTCCGCGCGGCCACCACTGCGTTGTCCGGCCAAGGGCTGACGTCGGCGATGGAAGAGAAGCTGTCCGAGATGTTGCAGGCGATCTCCCGTCGGCCCATTGCGGACGGATGCTCGACGTCGTTTGCGGGATGAGCAGATGACACTACGCGACCACGGGAAGGGCGAACTCGTGAAACTCTTTGTCTGGGATCTGCACGGCGTACTGGAGCAGGGCAACGATCGAGCCGTGATCGACATCTCCAACGAGGTGCTCGCCACCTTCGGATACGAGCAAAGATTCGGGTACGAGGACGGCCGCCGCCTGTACGGCCACAAGTGGTACGAATACTTTGACTTCCTCCTGCCCAACGAGACGCACCACCGGCACCTGGAGCTGCAGGACGCGTGCTTCACCCTCTCCGAGGAGCGGCCTGACCTGCAGTATCACTGGATGAAACCGACTCCACATGTCACCGACGTACTGGACGCCATAGCCATCCAGCACCAGCAGATCGTCATCTCCAACACCCGCCCCGGCACCCTCGACATGTTCCTCAAACTGCTGGAGCTCGCGGACTATTTCCTGCCGGGGCGGGCGTTCGCTGTGGACCAGCATGTCCTGGACGTGAAGACCACCAAGAGGGATGTTCTCGCCGGGTACCTCGTCGGCCAACAGGCCTTCGAGGAGATCGTGATCGTCGGAGACTCGGCGAGCGACATGCGATTGGCAGAGGTGGCCGGGGGGACGACCTACCTCTTCGCCCATCCCGACTTTGCATTTCGCAACTGCAGCGCGGACTTCCGAATCAGGGACCTTCGCGAGGTTCTCCATCGCATATAGACCACCTCCAATCGCACTGCCTAAACTGTGAGCAATCAATGCCTCACGGAGTGCGAGGTCGCCAATGGCATCACCTCGAGTTGTCCGGTCGTCTTCATCCCACACGCCACCACCGTTCTGCGACGCGTTGATCGTCGTACCGCCACCGTCTCCATCGGACACCAACCCTCCGCTGGGCCCGGCGATCCTCGCGACCGTCGCCGCACGTCACGGCTTTAACGTGGAGGTCCTGGACCTCAACATTCTCTTGCTCAACCGGTTCGGCAATCAGGCTGGCACCCTCCGCAGCACACTGGGCGACCACGGCAAGGACCGGTCGAGCGTGGCGGCCGCCGCGCGATGGCTCTTCGCCCACACGGGTCTGCGTGGTACGCCTCCGCTGCATCTGCCCGACACCGCCGATCCGGTGGCGGGGATGCACTACCCAACCGATGCGATCACGGCCGCCGTGACGGCCGCCGCCGCCGAGCCGGAGCCATGGCGGACGTGGCTCGAACAGCAGCTCCAAGCTTCGTGCGACACCCCACCCGCGGTGGTGGGCGTGTCCCTGATGGGGCCGTCCCAGGTCTTCGTCGGTCTGCTCGTACTGCGGGTGGTCAAGGAGATCTGGCCCGGCACGACGACCATGCTCGGTGGCAGTCACGTAACCCTGTTGGGAGATCGGATTCACCGTGACAACGGCATCCGGGACCTGGTCGACCTTGTGCTGGCCGGTCACTGTGAAGACGAGTTTGTGGCGACTCTGGTCCGACTCAGCCCTCGCGGCATCCGGCGACCGCTGCTACCAGCGCAAACTCCAGCAGACGCTCCGTTCGAGTATCTACCCACGTTCCACGCCCGCCAGCTCGCTCTCTACGACCGCCGTTCGCTGACGCTGCCGGTCCAGTTCTCACGAGGGTGTTCCTACGGGCGATGCACCTTCTGCACCTACCCGGTCGTCGAACGGCAGGTCACCGCCCTCGCCCCAGATGCCGCGGCGCGGACGATCAGCGCGCTCGTCCGGGCCCACGACGTCCGCCGCTTCTCCTTGAAGGACTCTCTGTTCACAGCGCCGATGCTGCGCACCCTGGCCGAGGCGTTGCGCCACGAGCCGGTGACTGGACTGCGATGGAGCGCAACGACGAAGGCCAGTCGAGCGCTGCTTCCGCTGGCCTCATTCCTGGCCGACTCCGGACTCGCCACGCTGGAGATCGGCGTGGAGACGATCAGCCCGGCTGGTCAGCGGCTGTTCGACAAGCGAGCCGATCCCGCGATGCTTGAGGAACTGATCCTGGCGCTGGCGGAGGCGGGTATCACCGTCGTGACGAACTTGATCTTCGGCTTTCCAGGAGAGCAGGAGCAGGAGGCGCAGGCACAACTGGCGTGGTTGCTCCGCCTACAGGCGGCGGCGCCCGCTGACCGGGTCGACTGCTCGTTGAACATGCTGGAGATGGTCCGCGGCGCACCGATGGTCTCTCACCCCCCGCCAGGAGTCGAACTGCGCGGGGTTGCTCCCTGGGCGTTCAGCTATGACTGGAATGCGCCTACGTGGCGCCGTGACTTCGTCGCCACTCTGGAGCGGGTGGAACGCGCACGCGGCACGACGTCACCGATGGTCGGCACGGCAACGCACGCTCGCGAGCAGGTTGCAAGCTCAGCTGCGGCACATCGGATGCTCGCGTAGTCGGAGCAGCACGTCGAGGAGCACGACCTCGGCTGAAGGTGACCGCCCCGACCCGACCGCCATGAGCGAAGCCCGAATACTCTCGCGGCATGCGGGGACGACTCGGAGCGGCCAGGCGGTGGTGCACGGAGCATCGACGGTTCGTCCGTCGTACCTCCTTCGTTCTGGTGGTGGGTGCGGTGGTCCTGGCCGGCGGCACCGTTGCCAGTGTGTCGTGGGTCCGCGGGGAGTCGGAGGGCCACCTCTACAGCGAGGCCGATGTGCCGGCCGCGCCGGTCGCCCTGGTGCTCGGCACCAAGGTGGACGCCGACGGGACGCCGTCGCCGGTCCTCGCGGCCCGGTTGGAGATCGCCCGGCGGTTGCTCGACGCCGGCCTGGTGAGCGCGATCCTGGTGTCCGGCGACAACATGAACGCCGACTACAACGAGCCGGAGGCGATGCTGCGCTGGTTGGTCGACCGGGGTGTGCCGGCACGCAAGGTCGTGCTGGACTACGCCGGCTTCGACACGTACGACTCCTGCGCGCGGGCCCGGCAGATCTTCGGCGTGCAACGGGCGACGGTCGTGACCCAGTCGTTCCATCTCCCCCGCGCCGTGGCGCTGTGCCGGCGTCTCGGCATCGACGCTCAGGGGGTGGGCGACGACAGCGCGAAGCGGTATTCCCGGACGTGGCGGTTCGGTTCCCTGCGCGAGAACGGCGCCTGCCTGAAGGCCGCGGTGGACGTGTTGTCCGGCCGGGAGCCCGCTCACCTCGGTCGCCGCGAGACCGGTGTCGACGACGCCCTGCGCGACGCCTGAGCGCAGGAGGCGTACCGAAAAAGAACCGCGACGGTCGCGCGGGCCCGGCAAGGTCAGCGGGGCGGGCTGGCGCTGTCGCGGACGACGAGTTCGGTGGCGAGTTCGATGCGCGGGCTCTCGGTCTTCTCGCCTCCGGCAAGGCGCAGCACGGTTCGGGCGGCCAGCATGCCCATCTCGGCCAGTGGCTGGCGGACCGTGGTCAGCGGTGGGGAGCACCAGCGGACCTCCGGTAGGTCGTCGAAGCCGACCACGCTGATGTCGTCGGGCACCCGCAGGCCGCTTTTGCGGACGGCCTCGTAGACGCCGAGCGCCATCTGGTCGCTGGAGGCGAAGATGGCGGTGGGTGGGTCGGGCAGGGCCAGTAGTTGCGTACCCGAGGTGAAGCCGGCCTCGTGGTAGAAGTTGCCGGGCCTGATGAGGGCGTCGTCGACGGCGATGCCGGCGGCGCCGAGCGCCGCGCGGTACCCGTCAATCCGGGCCCGGCTGCACATCAGGTGTGGTGGTCCGGCGATGAAGCCGATGCGGCGGTGGCCGAGGCCGAGCAGGTAATGGTTGGCGCTCAGGCTGCCCGCCCAGTTGGTGGCGCCGATGGTGGGCGACTCCTGCGGGTCGACACCGGCGGGGTCGATGATGACCACTGGCAGGTGCAGCCGGCGCAGCTCCGCCTGCAGCGGTGGGTTCACCATCGAGGTCACGAAGATGACGCCCTCGGTGGATCGGGTACGCATGTTGTCCAGCCACTGCTTGGCCGAGGAGATGCGCCAGTGGATGGCGGAGACGACGGTGCCGACGCCACTGGCACGGGCGACGTCCTCCACCCCACGGATGATCTCCACGGCCCACGGGCTGTCCAGGTCGTTGAAGACCAGGTCGATCAGTGCGGCCTCGGTCCGCCGGGCCTGGGTGCGACGGCGGTAACCGTGGTGGTTGAGCAGCCGCTCGACGCGCTCCCGGGTCTCGGGAGCGACGTCGGAGCGACCGTTGATGACCCGGGAGACCGTGGGCACGGACACACCGGCCAGTCGCGCGATCATCGCGATGGTGACGTTTCGGCCGTTGTCGGAGCCCACGGTCCGCTCCTTTGTTCGGCGGGACGCTTCAGCTGGGTTGGCGATCCGGTGTCGTCACCCCTTGACGCTGCCGGTCAGGCCGCCGATGAGTTGGCGTTCGGCCACGGCGTAGAAGCCCAGGGCCGGAATCATGGACAGGACGACGTAGGCGAGCACCCGGGCGGTGTCGTCGGCGTACTGGCCCTGGAACGCCTGGACCCCGACGGGGAGCGTCCACCAACTCTGGTCGCTGAAGACGACCAGCGGGAGCATGAAGTTGTTCCAGCTCGTCACGACCGCCAGCACCGAGACGGTGGCCAGGGCGGGACGGGCCATCGGCAGCAGGACCCGCCAGAAGAACCCGAAGGAGCCGCAGCCGTCGAGGACGGCGGCCTCCTCCACCTCGGCGGGAATGGTCCGGAAGAACTGGCGCAGGATGATGATGGTGATCGGCAGCCCGAACGCGGCCTGGGGCAGGATGACACCGAGGGGGTTGTCCAGCAGGCCCAGGCCGCGGAGCAGGACGAACAGCGGCAGGATCGCCACCGCGAACGGGAACATCAGGCCGATCGCGAACAGGGTGACCAGGAACTCGCGGCCCCGGAAGGCGTAGCGGGCGAAGACGAACGCCGCCATCGCCGCCGCGCCGACCACGATGACGGTGCTGCTGACGGCGATGAGCAGGCTGTTGCCGAGCTGTCGCCAGAACACGCCGGAGGCGAAGAGGTCGGTGTAGTTCTGCGGCACCCACGGGTCGGGCAGGCCCAGTGGGTTGGTCGACAGCTGACCGTTGTCCTTGAAGCCGCCGATCACACCGAACCAGACCGGCACGACGATGAGCGCGCCGACGCCGATGCAGATGAGGTGCAGGACGAGGCTGCGGGTCCGCTGGGCGCGACTGGTCGTGGCGGTCATCGCTGGCCTCCCTGGTTGGTGATCGCGCCCGCGGTGTCCCGACGCAGGACGATGCGCTGGTAGAACAGGGCGAAGACGAGGCTCAGCAGGAACATGACGATGCTGATCGCGCTGGCGTAGCCGACCTCGAAGCGGCGGAAGCCGTACTGGTACATCGTGACGGCCATGGTCTCCGAGGTGTGGATCGGGCCGCCGCCGGTCAGCACCCAGACCATGTCGAACAGTTGGATGGTGCCGATGACCGACAGGAAGATGCTGATGCGGATCGTCGGGCCGAGCAGGGGCAGGGTGACGTGCCGGAACGCCTGCCAGGCGGTGGCGCCGTCGGTGACCGCGGCCTCGGACAGCTCCTTCGGGATGCCCTGACGGGCGGCCAGGAAGAGCATCATGTAGAGGCCGAAGTACTTCCAGGACACCACCAGGAAGACGGCGAACAGCACGGTGTCCGGGTCGGCGAAGACGGCGCCCGCGTCGGCGCCCAACCAGCGCGAGACCGACTCCCCCAGGCCCCGGTTTGGCGAGAACACCAGGGTGAACAGGACGGCCGTGGTGACCTCGGAGAGCACGTACGGGGCGAAGAAGATCAGCCGGTACGCGGCCCGGCCGCGCAACGGCTGGTTGAGGAGCATGGCCAGGGCCAGCGCCGCGGGCAGTTGCACGGCGAGGGAGAGCAGCACGAGCACGAGGCCACGCCACAGGTCGCCCCGGAAGGTCGGATCGCCGAAGGCTCGGGTGTAGTTGTCCAGCCCGACGAAGTTCTCCGGCAGCCCGAAGCCGTTCCACTTGTAGAGGCTGGCGTAGCCGGCCACCAGGATGGGCGCGATCACCAGCAGCAGGAACAGCGCCAGGGCGGGCGCCAGGAAGACGGCGAGGACGCCACCCCGCCCCGGCCGGGGCTGGCGGCCACGCTGTCGCGTGGTGCCCGGCCCCGGTGCCGGCGGATCGGTCGCCGTGTCGCCGCGCCTCGTGTCCGACACGGTCGATGGCCTGGTCATGCCTGCTCCACTCGGGTTCTATCGCCGGCTACGGATGGATACGGGGTCACGGTCAGACGGTCTTCGCCACCTGCGTGATGTCCTTGAGGATCGCCGCGGGCTGCTTCTTGCCGGCGATGATCTCGGCGACGCTGTCGTTGATCTGCTGCCCGAGCGCGGGCGCGTACGCCTGGTCGAGGTAGAGCTGGAAACCGGTGTTCTTGGCCAGGGTCTCCGCGACGACCTTGTTGTTGGCGTCGGTGATGGCGTCGGTGGCGTCCTTCACCGTGGGCAGCACCGCGCCGGTCTTCGCGGAACGACGCTGGTTGTCGACGCTCAGCAGGAACTTCAGGAAGTCGATGGTGGCGGCCGGCGCGTCCTTGCCGACGGCGAAGCCGTTGCCACCGCCGAAGACCTCGGTCGCGGTGCCCTTGCCGCCGTCCACGGCCGGGAACGGGAAGAAGCCCAGCTTGTCGCCGAGGCCCTTCTTGCTGGTGGAGCTGGACGCCTGCACCGCCGGCGCCCACTGCCCCATCAGCTCCATGGCCGCACCGCCGTTGCCCATCGTGGCGGCCTGCCCGTCCGGGGAGCCGTACTCGGCTCCCAGGAAACCCTTCTGGAAGGGCTGCAGGTCGACGAGTTCCTTGAGCCGCTCACCCGCGGCGACGAGGTCGGGAATGTCGAAGTTCTTGTCATCGACGGCCTTCTGCAGCGCGCCGACGCCGCCGATGCGCATGGCCAGGTAGGACCAGTAGAAGTGGGCCGGCCACTTGTCCTTGCCGGCGATGGCGACCGGGGTGATGCCGGCGGTCTTGAGCTTGCGGACCGCGTCGAGCACACCCGTCCAGGTGGTGGGCGGCTCGGTGATGCCGGCGCGGGCGAAGAGGTCCTTGTTGTACCAGAACCCGACCATGCCGATGTCGAACGGGATGCCGTAGATCTTGCCGTCGATCGTGTACGGCTGCATGGCGGCGGGCAGGATGCCGCTGACCAGGTCCTTCACGTCGTCGGTGAGGTCCTTGACCAGGCCCGCGTCGACCTGCTGCTTGAGCACGCCGCCGCCCCAGGACTGGAAGAGGTCCGGCGGGTCGCCGGCCTGGGTGGCGGTGGTCAGCTTGGCCTTGAACGCCTCGTTCTCCAGCGGCTGGATGGTGAACGTGACGTTGCTGTGCGCGGTCTTGTACTCGTTGGCCATCGCGGCCCACACCGGCAGCATCGGCTCGGTGTTCTGGATGTGCCACCAGTTGATGGTCTGCGGGGCGTTCGGGTCGCTGGACTTCTCGTCGCCACTACAGGCGCTCAGCAGGTAGGCGCCGGCGCCGGCGCCGGCCAGGCCGAGCAGCGATCGGCGGGAAAGGTGCGCTGTCATGATCCATCCCTTCGGGGGACTCACGGGGTGCTCGGACGCCGGCCGAGCCGGCAAGGGTTCGAACCTGGATCTCCGGAACTTTCATTGCTTCGTCGGTATTACCGATCGATGGCCGGGACGCTACGAGCAGTTCCCCCAGCGGTCAAGACCCCTGTCCTATCGCGATAAGACCGGCTACCGTACGAGGGGCTTCCAGTGATCTGGTCCCCGCAAGTTTCCGGAAGTTTCATAGCCGCACAGAGGAGCCCCCGTGTCGACCGACACCGCTGACGTGGCGACCGCTGCCTGGTCGATCCGCAACCCCGTCCTCGCCGGGTTCCACCCGGATCCGTCGATCCTGCGCGTCGGCGACGACTTCTACCTGGCCACCTCGACGTTCGAGTGGTATCCGGGGGTTCGCGTGCACCACTCCCGCGACCTCGTCAACTGGCGCCCGTTGGGCGGGATCATCACCGACCGCCGCCTGCTCGACCTGCGTGGCTGCGGCGACTCCAACGGTGTGTGGGCGCCCGACCTGACGTACCAGGATGGGGAGTTCCACCTCGTCTACAGCGACGTCGCCAGCTTCGCCAGCGGCTACTGGGATCCGCAGAACTTCCTGATCACCGCGCCCGACATCGCCGGCCCCTGGTCGGATCCGGTGAAACTGCACGGGCGCGGCTTCGACGCCTCCCTGTTCCACGACGACGACGGCACCAGCTGGCTGCTGAGCATGAGCGCCGACTGGCGACCCGGCCGCGACCGCTTCGGTGGCATCGAGATCCAGCAGTACGACCGAGCGGCGCGTCGTCTCGTCGACCGGCCCCGCATGCTCTTCACCGGCACACCGGTCGGGGTCACCGAGGGCCCGCACCTGTACCGCCACGACGGCTGGTACTGGTTGATCACCGCCGAGGGCGGCACGAGCTGGGAGCATCAGGTCACCGTGGCACGCTCGCGGGAGTTGTTCGGTCCGTACGAAGTGGACCCAGAGGGGCCGTTGCTCACCTCCGTCGGTCGGCCGGACCTGCGGTTGCAGAAGGCCGGTCACGGCAGCCTGGTCCAGACCCCGGACGGCGGGTGGTATCTGGCCCACCTGGTCGGCCGTCCCTACTCACCGCTGGGCAACTGTGTGCTGGGCCGGGAGACGGCGATCCAGCGGGTCGAGTGGCCGTCGGGCGGTTGGCCCCGGATTCCCGGAGGGGTGCCCGCCGAGGAGGTCGCCGCTCCCGACCTGTCCCCGCATCCGTGGCCCCAGGAGCCCGCCACCGACGACTTCGACGCCGCCGAGCTGGGTTCCTGCTGGTCGACGCTGCGCCGGCCGGCCACCGCGGACTGGGTCGACCTGCGGTCCCGCCCCTCGCACCTGCGGGTCCACGGTGGGCAGTCGCCGGTGGGTCGACAGGCGCCGAGCCTGGTCGCGCGACGGGTCGGGGCGACGCACTGCTCGCTGGAGACCGTTGTCGAGTTCGACCCGGTCGACCACCGTCAGCTCGCCGGGATCACCGCGTACTACAACACCCTCAACTGGCATCACCTCTACCTGACCCGGGCCGACGACGGGCGTACGGTGCTGGAGCTGCTCAGCTCGGACAACGGGCGGCGCACCCCGTACCCCGAGCTGACCGTCGATGCCAGCGGTGTCGACCGGGTCGGTCTGCGGGCGGTGTTCGACGGGCCCGTGGTGCGCTTCGACTACGACCTCGGCGCGGGCTGGCAGCGGCTGCCGATCGACCTGGACGCGACCATCCTGTCCGACGAGCACGCCGCCCTGATCATCGACGGGGAGCCGGCGGCGTGGGGCTTCACCGGGGCGTTCGTCGGCCTGTGGGTGCAGGATCTCGGCGGCGACGGGGTGTACGCCGACTTCGACCGGGCCACCTACCGGGAGCACTGACCACGCGGACGCGGCGCGGCGGGCGCCGTCCGGTCACCTCGACGCGCTCGTCAGCTCGTCCAGGCGCCGGAGCGCCCGCCGCGCGGCGTCCGGACCGGCGGGCAGCAGCGGCAGCCGTACGGCGGCCGTCGGGATGCGACCCCGCGCGTGGAGCACCGACTTGATCACTGTCGGGTTGGGTTCGGCGAACAGCGCCGCGGACAGGCCCGCGAGCCGATGGCCGAGCGCCCGCCCCCGCACGAGGTCCCCGGCCTGCCAGTGCGCGACCAGCTGGACGAAGTCCGCGGCGGCGACCTGGGCCGAGGCCGCGATCGCGCCGTGCGCGCCGAGGGCGAGCAGCGGCGAGATGAGCGGGTCCTCCCCACCGAGTACGGCGAAGCCGGGCCGGATGTCGGCGAGGAAGTCGACGGTGTCCCCGTCGATCCCCCCGGTGGCGTACTTGATGCCGATGACGCCGGGCAGGCCGGCGAGCTGTCGAAGGTCGTCCGGGCCGAGCTGCTGCCCCGTGCGGTACGGGACGTGGTAGACGACCAGCGGCACCGGGCTGGCCTGGGCGAGGTGGGCGAAGTGGGCGAGCACTCCCGCGCCGCCCGGCCGCAGGAACGGGGGCACCAGGCAGAGCGCCGCTGTCACCTCGGGCCGGTCGGCCAGGGCGCGCAACGCCTCGACGCTGTTGGCGCCGACGAGCAGGTGCGAGCGGCGCGCACGGCAGACCGCGGACAGGACGTCGAGCACCGTGCCGCGCTCGTCGTCGCTGAGGGCGGCCGGCTCCCCCGTCGTGCCGAGCGCGACCACACCGGCCGCGCCGGCGTCCAGGGCATCGTTCGCGAGGGCCGTCAGCGCGTCGACGGCGATGTCCCCCGCGAGGTCGAACGGCGTGATGAGCGGAACGTACAGGCCGGTCAGGGTCATGCCTCCACTCTCGGCTGACCGACCGGGAAGGTCCAGTTCCGATTGCTCCACCTATCCGTAAGCTGAGCTGATGCTTGACGTCCGTCGCCTGGTCCTGCTGCGGGACCTGGCCCGCCTCGGCACCATCGCCGCGGTCGCCCAGGCGCACGCCTACACGCCGTCCGCCGTCTCGCAGCAACTGGCCGCCCTGCAACGGGAGGCGGGCACCCGGTTGCTGGAGCGCACCGGACGCCGGGTCAGCCTCACGTCGACCGCCACCGCGCTCGTGCAGCACACCGAGGTCGTTCTCGCCGCGCTGGAAGCCGCCGACGCGACCCTGGCGGCCGCCCGAACCGGTCTGCGCGCGAGCGTCCGCATCGGGGCCTTCCCCAGCGCCGTACGCACCCTGCTGCCGGCAGCCCTGGCCACCCTGGCCCGCGACCATCCGGCGCTCGACCTCATGATCAGCGAGCTGGACCCGGTCGACATGCCGGCCGCCCTGCGGAGCCGACGGCTCGACGTCGCCCTGCTGCACGACTACGACATCGCGCCGACCCCACCCGACCCGACGGTGGACTCGATCGCCCTGCTGGAGGAGACCGTCTTCCTCGCCGTGCCCGGCAACACCGCCGACAACACCGCCGCCGAGCCGATCAGCGCAGCTCGCGACGCCCAGTGGATCCTCGGCAGTCCCGGCACGCTCTGCCACTCGGTCGCCCTGCACGCCTGCCAGCTGGCCGGCTTCACTCCGGCGGTGCGGCATCACGCCGACGATTTCACCGCCATGCTCGCTCTCGTCGCCGCCGGTCAGGGCGTCGCTCTCATTCCACAGCTCGCCATCGCGCAGCCCACCCCGCAGGTCCAGCTCCTGCCGCTGGCCATGCGCCGCCGCACGCGCGTCGCCTACCGCAGGGGCGCGGGTGGCCACCCCGCGGTGGTCGCGTGCGTCTCCGCGCTGCGCAGCGCCACCACCGCCTTCCTCGATTGATCCTGATCGTCGCCGATGTGGCAGTTGATCGACGTACCACTATCTGTTAATACTGTTTCCTGAAGCTCGTGGTGCCCGCCGGGGCCGATCGCCGCGCCGGGCACCGACCGGCCGGCGGCACGCCGCCTCTTCCCCGAGGAACACCATGGTGCGCAAGAGAACAGCCGCCTACGTCGTGGGCACCCTGCTGATCGGCGTCGCGGCGGTCAGCTACGGCCTCCCGTCGGCCAGCGCCGCGACCGCCGGCCCGATCACCGGCCTCGGTGGCAAGTGCGTCGACGTCGCCGGCGCCAATCCGGCCAACGGCACGGCGGTGCAGCTCTACGACTGCAACGGCAGCGCGGCCCAGACGTGGACGGTCGGCAACACCGACAGCTCGATCCGCGCGCTCGGCAAGTGCCTCGACGTCACCGCCGCGTCGACCACCAACGGCGCCAAGATCCAGCTGTACGACTGCAACAACACCGGCGCCCAGAAGTGGACCGCCGCCAGCGGTGGCGCCCTGGTCAACACCGCCTCGGGCAAGTGCCTCGACGTGACCGACCGGAGCACCGCCAACGGCGCCCGGTTGCAGATCTGGACCTGCGGCGGCACCACCAACCAGCAGTGGACCCTTCCCGGCGGCGGCAACCCCACCCCCACGCCGACCGCCACCGTCCCGGCCGGCACCAACCTGGACGACCCGGCGAAGAAGGACGTCGCCATGCAGCTCGTGTCGGCGGCGGAGAACTCCTCGCTCGACTGGCGCGCGCAGTTCTCCTACATCGAGGACATCGGCGACGGTCGCGGCTACACCGCTGGCATCATCGGCTTCTGCTCCGGCACCAGCGACATGCTCGAACTGGTCCAGGCGTACACGAACACCAAGCCCGGCAACGTGCTGGCCGGATACCTGCCGGCGCTGCGCGCCGTCAACGGCACCGCGTCGCACGCCGGCCTCGACCCCAACTTCCCCCGCGACTGGCGCACCGCGGCCAACGACTCGGTGTTCCGGGCCGCGCAGGAGGCCGAGCGGGACCGGGTCTACTTCAACCCGTCGGTCCGTGACGGCAAGAACGACGGGGTACGGGCACTCGGCCAGTTCGCCTACTACGACGCGGCGGTCATGCACGGGTACGAGGGAATGCGCCAGATCCGCAGCCGCGCCCTCGCCCGTGCCAAGCCGCCGGCCCAGGGTGGCGACGAGCGGACCTGGCTCAACGCGTTCCTCGACGAGCGGGTCATCGAGATGCGCAAGGAAGAAGCCCACTCGGACACGTCCCGCGTCGACACGGCCCAGCGGGTGTTCCTCAACAACGGCAACGTCAACCTGAACACGCCGCTGACGTTCGCCGTCTACGGCGAGCAGTTCCGCATCGGCTAGAACCCTCTCCGGCACGCACCGACGCTCAGGGCGCCGCCTCGCGGCGCCCTGAGCCGTCCCCGGGAGCGACCTTGCCTTGACGCTGACGACAAGGTTTAGCCTGGTCACGACGGGCTGGTCGAGGAGGTCTGATGCTGATCGGCGAGCTGGCTGAACGGGCCGGCACGAGCACCCGGACGCTGCGCTACTACGAGGCCCACGGGTTGGTACGCCCGCAGCGCTCGACCAACGGCTACCGCGTCTACGACGAGGCGGAGCTGCGGGTCGTCCGGGAGATCCGGGCGCTGCTCGACGTCGGCTTCGGCCTCGACGACGTCCGACCGTTCGTCGCCTGCCTGCGCGCGGGCAACGCGTCCGGCGATGTCTGCCCGGATTCCGTGCTGGTGCTGCGGCGCAAGCTCGCCGAGGTCGACGACTACCTCGACCGGCTCACCGCGGTCCGTCAGCAGTTGCGCACCCAGCTCACCCACGCCATCGCGCACCGGGAGGAAACATGCCCCAGGAAACGACCGTCCGCCCCCTGATCACCGTCACCGACGCCACGTTCGCCGAGCTGGTGTTGGCCAGCGACCGGCCCGTCGTGGTCGACTTCTGGGCAGAGTGGTGCCCGCCCTGCAAGATGATCGAGAAGAGCCTCGTCGAGCTGGCCCAGGAGTTCGGCGACCGCATGACCATCGCCAAGCTCAACTCCGACGACAACCCGCAGGCCACGCGGCGCTACGGAGTCATGTCCCTGCCGACGCTGCTGGTGTTCCGTCAAGGCGAGGTCGTCGGCTCGGTCGTCGGGTCCCGGCCGAAACTCCACCTGCGGCAGAGCCTGACCCTGCACGCGGGCCTCTGACCGGCGGGCAGGGTCAGCGGCTCAGCTCTCGACCCAGCCGTGTGATCTGGCGTGGTCGACCAGAGACTGCCGGATCGCGGAGAGCTGGGCCGCGGTCAGCGTCGGCACCCGCTCGATCAGCAACTCCGTCACCTCGTACGTGAACTCGCGCGGCGACAGGACGTCGCACATCCCGTCGTCCTCGCCGGCCAGCGCGGTCCGGCTCGACGTGATGGTCGGCGCCCGTTCCGGCCGGGAGACAGCGACCGGCTCGATGATCCGCAGGGACGCCACCTTCAGACCACGCTCACCGGCCTCCACCTCGTACTCGACACGCATGCCGGGATGCACGAGATGCCGCTGCTCGCCGAAATCGTTCGCGTGGACGAAGATGTCCTCCCCGCCCTTCGACGGCGCGATGAAGCCGTAACCACGGGCCTCGTCGAACCGGATGACCTTACCTACCGCACCCACCGCCACCACCCACCCCGCCACTCGACCAGGACCTCGACCTGGCCCGCACACCGTCTGGCAACGGTACCGGAACACCCGTGGTGACCCGTGGTGAGCGATCTCGTCCGAAGAGATGATCCGCCGGCAGGCGTGGTGCCGGCCCGGCGCGTGGCGACGCCCCGACCGCTGTGACGGATCCGGTCGGGGCGTCGCTGGTCGCCGGTCTTTCGTCAGTCGTCGTCGCCGGAGCTGTCGTCATCGTCGTCGGACCGGTCGCCCTTGTCGTCCGACCGGCCGCCCTTGTCGTCGTCGTCGACCGGCTCCTGCTCGGCCTTGACCACCGCGCCGTTGTCCCGGTCGACGTCCACCTCGTGCTCGATGTCGCCGGCGATGATCTCGACGCTCCACACCGGCCGGCCGTGCTCCTGCTCGGCCTCGACCTCGACGATCTGGCCGCCACCGGCCCTGGCGAGCGCGATCTCACCGGCGCGCTGCTCGTCGACCGCGCTGCCCGCCGGCGCGGTGCCGGCGGACGGCGTGCCGCTCGACGGCGTACCCGACGGGGTCCCCGCCGACGGCGTGCCGCTGGCCCCCGGCGCGACGGTGCTGGCGCTGTCGTCCGGCGCGTCCGTGCCCGTCGGGGCGATGGTCGCCGCGGCGAGCGCCGTGTCGCCGCGCCGCGTGTCGTTCGCGGCGGCGACGCCCAGCGCGACCCCGGCCACCGCCAGCACCGCCGAGCCGCCGACCGTCGCCAGAAGCAGATTGGTGCGCTTCATCGTGGTGTCCACCTCTCCTCGGTTGTCGACTCCGAGGATCGGTCGGATCGGGATAGCGGCGCGCTGTCCGGACGCTAAGGCCGGGTTAAGTCCGTCAGCCGCGCCGGTTGAGTTCCGCTTCGAGCCGCTGGACGAGCGTCTTGCGGTCCTTGCCGGCGTGCTCGTTGCGCAGGGCCGTTCTGAGCTGCCGCGTGTCGAGGCCACGGACCAGCTTGCTGGCCTCGGCGACTGACATCTCCGAGATCCGACCGGCGGTGGTGGCGTCTCGACGCGCCTTCTTGGCCGGCCCGGTGTTGGCGACGTACTGCCTGCCGGTTCGGGAGGCTTCCCGCTTCTTGGTGTCGGTCGCGCGCTTCTGGCTCTCCGACATCTCGTCCCAGGCCTTCTTGGGCAGGTAGCGGCTCGTCGTGCCGTCCTTGCGCGCACGGGTGTCGCCCTCTTTGGTCTGCCACTTCTCGTTGCCCCAGCGCTGGAGCGCTTTCTGCCGCTCGTCCTTTTCGCCCAGGAAACCGCCGCCGCGCTTCTTGTACTCCTGGGTGACCAGCTGTGACTTGCGTGCCGACCACTGACCCGGCCGACCGCCCTTGTCGGACGCCTTGATCTCTTCCTTGATCTGCTCTCTGAGCTCGGGTTTCGTATACCGCGCCATGGGTGGCAGCTACCCGGCACCGCAGCGGCTATGCCTCTCGCCGCGACGTCGACGGACCGAGCCGGAGCAGCACCTGCGCCCCGCCCTGCGGACCGGACCGCAGCTCCAGCCGACCGCCGCCGGCCTGCGCGGCGCGGCGGGCGATGTCCAGGCCGAGTCCGGTCGACCCGGCGGCGCTGGCACCCCGTCGGACCGCGCCCGACGGCATGCCCGGTCCCTCGTCGGCGACGGTGAGCAGCACCTCCCCGTCGTCGCGCGCGAGCCGGACGGTGAACGGTGTGCCGTCGGGGGTGTGCGCGAAGACGTTGCCGAGCAGGGCGTCCACGGCGGCCGTCAGGTCGTCGGCGGGCACCCCGACGGTGAGCGGGCCGGGATCCAGGTCGAGGTGCACGGCCCGACCGGTGTCCTCGGCCAGCACCGACCAGAACGCCACCCGGTCCGCGACGACCGCGGCGGCATCCGACGCGGCCGTCCCCGGCGTCGGCGCGCGACGCCAGCGGGCCTGCTGGATCAGACCGGTGACCGCTCGTTCGAGCCCGTCGGCGGCGGTGGCGATCCGGGCCGCGTCGTCCGGGTCGCGCAGCGACTCCGCCTCCAGTCGCAGCGCCGTCAACGGTGTCCGCAGTCGGTGGGACAGGTCGGCGACCTGCTCGCGCTCCTGCACCAGGAGAACCTGGATCCGGCCGGCCAGGTGGTTGAGAGCACCGGCCACCTCGCGCAGCTCCGCCGGGCCGGCGGGCGTGACCCGGGCGTCCAGTTCGGCGTTCGCCAGGCGGTGCGACACGGCGGAGAGTTCGCTGATCGGCCGCACCAGCGTGCGCGCCAGCCGGTCGGCGACCGCCAGCCCGATCAGCACCAGCACCACACCCAGCAGCGCCAGCACCAGCCAGGCCCGGGTCACCCCGGCGGTCAGCTCCTGCCGCGGCACCACGATCCGGATCACGCCGGTGCCGTCCGCCCGGCCCTGCACGGCGATGACCACCTCCCGGCCGGCCGCCGACTCCCCGGTGAGGCTCTGGCCGCGCGCCGCCAGGGCCACCGCGGGCGTACGGGGCGCCTGGGCGCCGAGCACCGTGCCGTCGGGCAGGAAGACGCTCACCTGTCGACCGGACTCCGCGGCGAGCTGCTCGACGGTGAGCCGGATGGTCGGCGCGTCGGCGGTGCCGACCACCGGCACGAGGCTCTGCGCGTCGGCGGTGGCCCGCACGGTGGCCCGGTCCTGGGCGACGGTGCGGACCAGCAGCGCCAGCGGCACCAGGAAGGCGACGAGCGTGAGCACGCTGACCGCAGCGACCAGCAGCGCGAGCCGCGCCCTCACGGCGCCTCCAGTCGTACCCCGACGCCGCGCACGGTGTGCAGGTAGCGGGGCTGCTGGGCGCTCTCCCCCAGCTTGCGGCGCAGCCAGGACAGGTGCACGTCGACCGTCTTGTCCGCGCCGCCGTACGGGATCTGCCAGACCTCGGTGAGCAGCTCGCGTTTGGTGACCACCTGTCCGGGCCGGCCGGCCAGGTGGTGCAGCAGGTCGAACTCGCGCGGCGTCAGCTCCACCAGCGTGCCGTCCAGAGTGACCTGCCGGGACCGGGGGTCGACGCGCAGCCCGCCCACCACGAGGGACACCTCCCGCGCGTCGGCGCTGGCCGGGCCCCGCCGCAGCACCGCTCGGGCGCGGGCGTCGAGCTGCGCGGCGGTGAACGGCTTGACCACGTAGTCGTCGGCGCCCGCGTCGAGGACCCGGACGATCTCGGTCTCGTCGTCGCGGGCGGTGGCGACGATGACCGGCACCGAGCTGACCGCGCGCAGCATCCGCAGCAGCTCGCGTCCGTCCAGGTCGGGCAAGCCCAGGTCGAGGACGACCAGGTCCGGTCGGTCCTCCAGCACGTCGCGCAGCCCGGCCATCGCGGTCGAGGCCGCGGCGACCGCGTGTCCGCGTTCCCGCAACGCCCGGATCAGCGGCGTACGGATCGTCAGGTCGTCCTCGATGAGCAGCAGGCGGGCCACAGCAGGCAGGCTAGCCGCTGCCGCTGCCGGCGAGACGCGCGTTAACCGTGCCTTAGCCTCCGGATGTGCCGACGACAACCAACGATCGGGGATAGTCGGTGGCATGAGCCGTCGTTCCGTCCTCGTCGCCGCCGGGTGGTTGGCCACGGTCGCCGTGGCCACCCTGATCGGGTTGGGCGCGATCCGGCTGGTCGGCGACAGCATCACCGGCACCCCGGGCGGGATACGCAGCGAGGCGGAGATCGAGCGGGCGCTCGCCTCGCCCGAGCCCGCGCCGGGTGGCACCGTCGGCGCGACAGCGGGCGGGCCGACGACGCCCGCGCCGTCCGCCAGCGCCGGGGTCCGCCGCAGCTTCGCCACCGACGGTGGCACGGCCGTGGCCGAGTGCGGCCCCGATGGGGTACGCCTCGTGTCGTGGGCGCCGGCGCAGGGCTACCGGGTGCACGAGGTGGACCGGGGTCCGGACGACGACGTCGAGGTCACCTTCGAGGGCTCGGCCGGTCGGCACGAGCTAAAGGTCCGCTGCATCGGCACCGAGCCGGTGGCCGTCGCCGACGACTGAATCCACTCGTGGCAGCTGCCGCAAGATCGCTAAGATCCCGCGGTGATCCGTACCCTCGTCGTCGCCTCCCTCCTGCTGGCGGGCTGCTCGCCCGCCGATACGCCCGACCCCGCTCCCCGCTCCACCGCGCCCTCGGACAAGTCCGCGGCCTCCGCGTGCAGTCGCGTGGCCTTCAGCATCGAGAAGAACAACCCACCCGTCGAGGACATGAGCACTGCGATGCTCGCCATCGGGTCGACCGACCCCGGTGTCCGCGAGGCCGGGAAGAAGCTGGGACCAGCCGCCAAGGAAGCCGGCGACCTGTGGGTGGCGGACGACCCTGCCGTCGACAAGGGGCCGGCCAACCAGCGCGTGGCCGACGCCCGGCAGGGTCTGCTCACGGCGTGCACCGACCTGTTCGGGGCGTACCCGTGGCCCTTCGTCAGGGGCGTGTCACCGACGCCCCGGTAGCTGAACGACGGGGCGTGACCGGCACGGACGCCGTGCCGGTCACGCCGTCGTGGTGGTTCAGCTCGTGTACGCCTCCACCTCCCACAGCGAATGGCCGTAGCCGGTCCCCCGGGCGGTGCCGTAGATGCGCAGGTAGCGGCCGTTCGCGCCGAGGCCGCTGTGCTCGTCCACGCCACCGTCCGCGCCGGTCACCGTCTTCACGGTGGTCCAGGTGGTGCCGTCGTTGGAGGTCTGGATCTGGTACGCGCTGCTGTACGCCGCCTCCCAGCTCAGCTTGACCCGACCGATGGCGGTCGGGGCGCCGAGGTCGACGCGGATCCACTGCGGGTCGGAGAAGGTGCTCGACCAGCGGGTGGTGAGGCTGCCGTCGACCGCCTGGGCGCCGGTCACGTCGGCCCCCTCGGTGCTGGACGTCGTCGTCGGCTTGTTGAGCAGCAGGTTGCCGCCGGTCGGGCCGCCGGTGGCGCCGTACACCTCGAACTCGTAGAGCGAGTAGCCCCAGGCCGTGCCGCGGGCGGTGCCGAGGAGCCGGACGTACCTGCCGGAGCCGGTGAGCCCGGTCAGGTCGTCCACCCCGCCGTCGCCGCCGGTCACCGTCCGGACCGTGGTGAAGGTGACCCCGTCCGTCGAGGTCTGGATCTGGTACCCGCTGCCGTACGCCGCCTCCCAGGTGAGCTTGACCCGGCTGAGGGCGTACGTGGCGCCCAGGTCCACGTCGATCCACTGTGGGTCGCCGAAGGCGCTGCCCCAGCGGGTGCCGGCCACGCCGTCGAACGCGTTGGCCGCGACGAACGCGCCCTCGTAGCTGGATGCTCGCGCCGGCTTGCCCTTGGCCAGGTTGGTGCCCGGCTCGGGATCCGGGTCCGGTCCGGGACCGCCGGGACTGGTGGAGAGGGTGAACTCGTCGATGTCGAACCACGGCCCGGGGCCCTTGAAGACCAGGAACAGGGTGCGGGTGCCGGTCGGCGCGGTGACCCCACCGGTGACCGTAGCGAAATTGGCGTACCCGCCGGTGGGCGTGACGGTGGCCGAGCCGACCAGCGGTCCGGTGGGCGAGTCGACGCGCAGTTCCAGCGTCCCGCCGCCGCCGGCCGGGGCGCCGACCCGTGCGCTGAACGACTGGATGCCGGTCAGGTTGTAGGGGCGGAACGAGATCCAGTCGTTGTTGTCGATGTAGCCGACCGCGGCGCCGCCGTGCCCGGCCGCCCCGGCGACGATCTGGACACCCGAGGAGTCGCCGAAGTGCTCGGCCTGGCGCACGCGCGGTTGCAGCACGGCCTGGGTGTGCGTGGTCAGCGCCGGTTGGCCGCCCCCGCCCAGATCGGTGTACTCGGCGTCGATGATGCCGAAGATGTTCGCCGCCGTGTCGTGCTCGCCGTCGGCCGAGGTCTGGATGACCCCGGTGCAGCCCTGCACGCTGCCGAGCTGGTGGCCGTGCGAGTCGTGGCCGAGGACGTAGTTCACCTTGACCCGGGCGCAGTTGATCGTGCCGTCCTGGGCGTCGGTGACGGTGACGCTGAACGGCACCGCGTCCCCGAAGGCGAAGGTCTGCCCGTTCAACGGGGTGTTCACGGTGACAACCGGGGCGCTGTTGCCGACGGTGACGACCACGCTCGCGGTGGCGGTCTTGCCGGTGGTGTCCCGGACCGTCAGGGTCGGACTGCGGGTCCCGTTGGTCGTGTACGTGAAGCTCGGGTTCGCCGCGGTCGAGTCGGTGGTGCCGTTGTTGTCGAAGTCCCAGGCGTAGGTGAACGGGTCGCCGTCCGGGTCGAGGGTGCCGGCCGAGGAGAAGGCGACGGTCAGCGGCGCGGTGCCGCTGGTCGGAGTGGCGGTGACCTTGGCGACGGGCGCTCTGCCCTCGCGGGCGTACTCGATGCGGTAGAGCGCCGAGTTGGCGTCGCCGTTGAACCAACCGGTGCCGTAGTCGAGGACGTAGAGCGCGCCGTCCGGGCCGAACTCCATGTCCATGACCTGCGTCCCGGTCCACGGGAACGGGTTGATCTTCAAGGGCTGGCCGGCCGCGTCGAGCTTGACGTTCTTGATCCAGCGGCGGCCGAACTCACCGGCGAAGAAGGTGCCGTCGTAGTACTGCGGGAACGCCACGGCGGAGGTGTTGTTCGGGTCGTACCGGTAGACCGGGCCGGCCATCGGCGACAGCCCACCGCCGGTGAACTCCGGCGGGGAGCCGGAACCGCCGTACGGCAGCCAGGCCGGGACGGCCGGCGGCAGCTGGGTGATGCCGGTGTTGTTAGGCGAGTTGTTGACCGGCCCGCCCGCGCAGTCGAACTTCGGCCCGGACGGCCCGGACGGGAACGTGTAGTCGTTGTAGGCGTCGTTGCGGGCGGTGCAGTACGGCCAGCCGTAGAAGCCGGGCCTGTCGATCCGGGCGAACTCCACATTGCCCGCCGGCCCCCGGTTCGGGTCGGCGGTGCCCGCGTCGGGGCCGTAGTCGCCGAGGTAGACGATGCCGGTGGCCTTGTCCACGCTCATCCGGAACGGGTTGCGGAACCCCATCGCGTAGATTTCCGGGCGCGTCCGCGCGGTGCCGGGCGCGAACATGTTGCCGGCCGGGATGGTGTAACCGCCCGCCGTGCTCGGCTTGATGCGCAGCACCTTGCCGCGCAGGTCGTTGCTGTTCGCCGCGGTGCGCTGGGCGTCGAAGGCCGGGTTACGGCCGGCTCGCTCGTCGATCGGGGTGAACCCGGCCGAGTCGAACGGGTTGGTGTCGTCGCCGGTGGACAGGTACAGGTTGCCGGCTGCGTCGAAGTCCATGTCGCCGCCGACGTGGCAGCACATGCCCCGGCTGGTGGGCACGTTCAGGATCAGCGTCTCGCTGGCCAGGTTGATGGTGTTGTCCGCGTTCACGGTGAAGCGGGACAACCGGTTGACGCCGTCCCAGGCGGCGAAGTCGGCAGGCGTGCCGGTGGCCGGGGCGCCACCGCCGGGTGTGCTCAACGGGGGCGCGTAGTAGGCGTACACCCAGCGGTTGGTGGCGAAGTTGGGGTCGGCCTTGATGCCTTGCAGCCCCTCCTCGTCGCCGGTGTAGACGGCCAGGGTGGCGGCGATCTTGGTGTTGCCGGCCGCGTCGGTGTGCCGGATCACGCCGTCGCGGGACGTGTGCAGCACCCCCCGGTCGGGCAGGACGGTGAGGCTCATCGGCTCGCCGGTCTCGGCCGCGCCCTTGGCCAGCTCCACCTGCTGGAAGTTGGTGGTGACGGTGGGGCCGCAGTCGGCGTCGACCGCCCCGGCCGCGGTCTGGATGCCGCCGAGCAGGTGCTGGCGGAAGGCCGTGTCGGTGTACGAGGCGTCGGTGTGGCCGAGGCCCGTGTACCAGGCCCGCCCTCCGGAGTAGTTCTGGCACCAGGAGATCGGGTGGTCGTACCCCATGCTGCCGCCGGTGTAGGTGCTCTCGTCCAGGGTGGCCAGCACGTGCACGTTGCCCCGGGGGTTGGCGCGGTAGTTGTAGAGCTCGTCGAACCGGCTCCACCGCTGCGGCAGCGCCTTGGTCGACGGGTGCACCTGGTCGGCGACCTTCACGGTGGCGGTCTGCTCGGCCGGGTGCGAGGCGAAGTACGCGCCGACGAGCCCGCCGTACCAGGGCCAGTCGTACTCGGTGTCGGAGGCGGAGTGCACGCCCACGTACCCGCCGCCGCCGGTGATGTAGCGCTCGAACGCCGCCTGCTGTGCGGCGTTGAGCACGTCGCCGGTGGTGGACAGCCAGATCACCGCCGCGAACCGGTCCAGGTTGGCGTCGGTGAACTGGGCCGCGTCCTCGGTGGCCTCGACGGTGAACCCGTTGGCGGCACCGAGCTGCTGGATCGCGGTGATGCCGGGGGTGATGGATCCGTGTCGGAATCCGGCGGTCTTGCTGAAGACCAGCACGGTGAACGGCGCGGCGCTGGCCGCGGGCGGCGTGGCGACGACGCCGCCCAGGACGAGGATCGCGCTCAGCGCAGCGCCGAACCACGCTCTCAGGGATCTGCGCACGGGTAGGTCCTTTCGCGGGTGCGGGACGACGTGCGCCGATCACGCCGGGTGGTGGTGTGCATGCATCGTTGCCGCTCGATACCCGGTCCGTCAAGGGTTCTCGCACCATCCGTGAGAGCGTTATCTCCGCAGCTCAAGGCGACTCTCGGGGGCAAGATCAGATTACGGTTTCCCCGCCGTACTAGGCCCGGTCCTGCATGAACCGGCAGGACTTCAACCAGAGCCGCACCGCGGTGGCCGCCGCGACGGTGCTGACGAACTGCCAATCCTTCACGCGATCGGGCTCACCCAGGTCGGCGATCCCGCGCATCACCATCCAGGGCACACCTTCCTCGACGCAGGCCACCGCGAATCCGGCGCCCTCCATCTCCAAGGCGCCGGTGCGGCGCTCCGGGCCGAACCGCCGTGCCCGCCGCCCTACCTTCCCGTCCTCTATCAACTCGTCCTTCGCGAGGATCGTCTTCGGGATGAGCCGTGGACGGTAGGTCGCCGGGTCGAAGAGTTCGGGGACCTGCAGATCGTCCAGGTCGGCGGTCGCGGCGGCGATCTGCTTGGCAATCAGTTCGTGCCAATCCAGCCGCTCCGGCCGAAACGAGGTCATCTCCCGCGCGATCCGGAGATCCGGATTCAGTGGGGTCGGGTCGGGCACGTAGCCACGGGCCGTCGAGATCCCACCACCGGTATCGATCACCTTGTCACCGAACACGACGTCGCCCACCTGGACCTGCTTCTTGTGACCGGCCGCCATGCCGACCAGGCAGCACAGCCGGACGTCGTACGCGGAGAACACGGTGTGCAGGAAGGCCGCCATCCGACTGTTGCCGGCGGTCCCGCACTTGGTGATGATCCCCTTCAACGGCGGCTGGCCGTCGCGCGCCACTTCGACGTCGAAGAAGTATGCGCCGCGGACCGAGTAGTCGGGCTCACGTCGAAGGTCGACGCCCAGCGCGGCCTTTGCGGCGTCGAACTCGCGCTCCTTCACCGTCACGAGCGCAAAATCGACGCTGCGCGCAACCTGCCACCTGTCAAGCTGTTCGTAAATGTCCCGCACGCGGTCCGCCTCGAGCCAGCGGGAGCCCATGATTGCCGCGGCGTGGACGAGAACTTTCGACCGGAATCTCTCGTCGAGGCGACTGACAGACCAGACAAGGTCGTCGAACATGATCGACGCAACGTCGTCCGAGGTTTCCGCCCGCAGCAGGGCGAGCAGGGTGAGGACATCGTTCTCGGTCGGCTGTCGGGTCATGGCCGGCGCACCGCTGCCCCGTCCGCATCCGGGCGCTGCGCGGGGAGGTCCGTCTGGGAGGCGGGTGGCTTCCAGCCGTAGAGCGAGTGCCGTTGCCCGGCCGCGTCGGGCGAGAAGTCGAGCAGTGTGCAAACGGCCTTCACGTTCAGGCCCTTCGCCCGGGCGATGCGCTCCATCGCTCTGATCGTGTCGCCGCTACCGACGAACTCGTCGATGAGGACCACCTCCTTCGTCGCGACGGAATCCAGTTCCTGGCACCAAGGGGCCCTGGCATCGAAGACCTGTTCCGGTGCGGTGCCCTTGACCACCCTTTCGATATCCTCGCGCGGGATTCGTACCACCTGAGCGCCGGAACGCAGGGACAGGCTGTTGGACAATTTTCGGGAACCCTGTTCGCGTTCGGGGCAGACCAACAGGATGTCCTGTCCCACGGTGCTGGTTGACCGACGCACGAACATCCACAGCTTGTCGGCCAGCCAGTTTCCGTACTGCTCGAGGATCTGTGGGACGTCAGGGACCACGGCGTAGCCGCGACGGCGGGGAGCCGGGACGTCATCTTCAGGCTTGACGCCGCATGTTCGTACCAGATCCCAGAACTCGGCGGTGGTCAGCGTGTTGGTCCGCTCCTCGTACCGCCTGGTCTCTCCCACCACAGCCAGGCGGCACTCGGCTTCCGACTCGGTGCGCTGTTCAACCGACAGGAAGTATGCAACCTCGTGCTCCGTGCCGTCATTTCCCTCGATCCGGCGGCGACCGAACCGTGGCTGTGGGCCTCCGACGCAGAGGACGGACAGGACCCGCAGTCGTTCGGGACGCAACCGGGCATGGAGGGTGGTGACCCGCTCGGTCAGCGAGACGCCGGTGTTGACGACGGGCACGACCAGCAGCACCGACCGGGGTTGAGGGCCCTCCGTCGGCGTCGTGTCCATCGCTTCGGAGAAGGATCGGATCGGCAGCGAGCCGGCGGAGATGCAGGAACCCTTCAGGGGATTGGCGAGCCAGTCCGAGACGGACTCGTGGTAGACGATCAGGTCCGGGCGGTCCGCGCCGATCGCCTCGTCCAGCAGGTGGCCGAGTTCGTCCTGTGCCCGGCTGGCGTCGAAGTAGTGGCGTAGCACCTTCCGCTCGCCCTGCCGGCCGTGCGGACGAAACCAGCCGAGCCGGGTGATGAGTTTGCGTTCGAACAGGTCGATCGACGCGGTCTGTAGACGGGCCAGGGCACTGCGGTAGTCGTCCTCGTCGGTGCCCGGCCAGGAGGCGGTGCCACCGTCGGAGAGAAGGTGAATCTGACCAGAGGCCAGGCGCGCGTCCAGTTGTTCACGGAGCCTGATGTCCTCTGCCTGCTCGGTCGGGAGCAGGATGACCAGGGTGCGGGCGGCCCATTGCTCGCTGCCGCAGGCGGCGCTGACCGCCGAGGCGAGATGCAGCAGAGCCTCCGGGCGGAGGAACAGCTCGGTGTTGACCGTTCGGGTGCTTACCGAGAGGTCGAGAATCCCGATATCCGCCCGGTCAGGAAGCTCCATCAACGCCCGGTAGAGCGGCTCGTAGATGGACTCGGTTTCGACGAGCGCCGTCGCCGTGTCGATGGTGTGAAAGGCGGCGGCGGATCCTACGTAGCGCATCGTGTGGCCGGCGACGATCCGGGCCACGTAGGCGTAGAAGGCTCGCTGCTGCTCGTTCGGTTCCTCGCCCGGACCCAGCCCGAAGCGAACGAGGTCGAACGTGGTCGGTGGTGTCTGTTGTTCACGTTCCAGCATCGGGCCAGACGCCGAACTAGTCGCTGAGCGGAAGGGTCACGACTACGAGGTCGCCACGCACTGTCCCACCGTGCGACTGATCGCAGGTGATCGTCGGTGGCAGAGCTGAGACGTCGCTGCCGTCACTGCTGTCGCGGGCCACGGCGAGGTGCACGTCGGCACCGTAGGCGTCGAGCTGGCCGCCGAAAATGTCGATCACCGCGCTGGCGAGCACGGTGGGATTGTTCGGCGGCTGCCAGGCGTCTCGGAGCGCGGTGGACGTGGGCGCCGCAGTGGCGAGCGTTTCCTGCGCCTCCTCGAAGACCAGGTCAAGCAGATCGGCCGTTGCCACCTGGGTCGATCGATCGTCGGCGCCGTCCCACCAGAAGGCGATCTGCAGGTGGGCGCGACCGGTACGTCGCATCCCGTAGTGCGCGGCGACAACCGCGGTCCGCTTCTCGTGGCCGATCGACGCGCGGATCAGGGTCTCCAGGATGACCCTGCGGGCCACCTGCGCGCCATGGCCGTCCAGATCCCGATCGAGCGCCGCGACCACATGCTTCGACAGCCAGTCCGCCGCGTACCGCACTGCCGGTGCGTGCCGAGTGCTCGACCCGAGTGGCAGGACCTTGAAGGGAAAGATGTTGAAGGGCAGGGTCGGGCGTCTGGCCGCCGTCCGGCGGTGAGGATAGGAGTCGACCCGGGTCAATCGGTACACGCTCTGCGTGGTCAGCAATTGAGGCAGCGGAGTCTCGGTGGCGACGGTCATCGCCTCCAGGAAGTTGATTTCCCGGAGGAAATTGATCATCTCTGGCTGCTCGGGAAGTCGGACTCTGGTAACCAGCCCGAGGCGGTGCCGCTCGACCATTTTCGAGATGAGAAAGGCAGGACCTGCCACATCGGAGAATGCGCAGTTGGTGAGGTCGAGGCAGGCTCTCTGCTCACTCGGCCAGCCGGTGGCGACCTCGCCCCACCGGTGCCACAGGCGGTCGATCGTGGCGTCACCCGGGACGGAGACCCGGTAGCCGTCTTCGGCGGCCGACCTCTTCGCCGCCAACCAGCGATCAAGTCCATCCTGGACAGTGCGGCTCAGCGGGTTGGTCGCCAAACCCACGACCAGCTTGGACACGTGCAACGCCAGGTGCTCGTTCCACGTCGGCTGGTACACCGTCGCCGATATCGACGCCTGTCGACCAGTCATCGATGCCCCGAGTCATGTTGCGGACGGTGTGAGGCACAGCCGCCCTTGTCCGATTGGGTGTAACCCCCGGCTCCCCCACACGCGCCGGGGGCGGATCCTGGGCAAACCTAGCAGCGCCAACACGGCCTGTGAAGATGCGAAAGTGCCGTCCATCGGTGTCGAAACCCGACAATGGACAGACGACTGACGGGAAGACCTACGCTCGGCCAAGGAGCACGACCGACAGGGCGACAACAATGCCGGGTAATCGCTGGATACCTGCTCGTCTGCGCCGCCCGACGGGCCAAGGTTGTCGACTTATTCACCGATCGCCCGTCCTTGGTGGCCTCGGGCATCATGGGGCGCATCACCTGTCGATCCGGGAGGACGTGCATGGTCGGCGAGATCACTACCGGCGGTTTGCTGCTCACCGAGTATGAGCAGCTGAAACAGGAGCAGCGCACCCGGATCGGGTTCCGCGACAATCTGATCTATGCCACCCTCGGCTCGATGGCGGCGGTTGTCGCGGCCGCTCTCTCCGTGAAGGGCCACGCCAACCTGTTGCTCCTGCTGCCCGTGGCAAGCGTCGTTCTCGGATGGACTTATTTGATCAACGACGAAAAGATTTCCGCGATCGGTCGCTACGTCCGCACCGACCTTAGCCCCCGCCTGGTCGCGCTGACCGCTGGAGGTGAGGCCGCCTTCGGCTGGGAGACGGCTCACCGCTCGGACGCCCGCCGCGTCTCCAGGAAGTATCTGCAACTCGCCGTCGACCTTGGCACCTTCGTCGTCCCGCCGCTCGCCGCTCTGATCGTCTTCTGGGCGAACGGGCCCCTGAGCGTCGCCTTCGTCGCCGTATCTGTCATTGAGGTCGCCGCCACGGCCGTGCTCGCCTGGCAGATCGCGGTCTATGCCGACCTGACCCGCTGATGGCCGACGTCGACGGCCGGCAGGACGATGCCGACGAGCAGCACGGCGACGCTCCACCACGGCAGCCGCCGGGGGTGAGGCCCCGGTCTCCCCTCAGGTCTTTTACCGAGCGACCCTGATTCCCGTCACGCGGGTGAGGGCAGATCATCGGCATCTTTCAGGTGGCTGACCAGCGTGTCGGCCCCGCCGACGAGGACGAGCACCACGGCGGCCATGACCAGGACCGCCAGGCCCGGCAGCAGGGCGCCGACCGGGACTGCCGCGGCCAGCACCAGCGCCCCGGCCAGCCGGTGGACGGGGCGCCGCCTGAAGACCTCGTACTCCGCCCAGGCCTGCGCGAGGAGGAACAGCGCCGGACCACCGAGCATGATGACCGCCGGCGGCAACGCGCCCTCGTCGGCGGGGTGGGCGATGACCAGCTCGAATCCGACTGCGGTGATCAGCACGCTGGCCACCGTCACCAGGTGGATGTAGGTCGCCCTCTCACCGAGTCGCGCCGGGGACCGGGAGTCACGGATCGCCGTGGGAAGCAGGTGTCCGGCACGGTGGAAGTAGATCCGCCAGAACAGCACGGTGACGGCGAACGCGATGACGAAGGCGGCGACCGCCGCGGGGGTCAACGGGTCCGCGCTGGAGGCCAGGCCGATCACCAGGATCGCCTCGCCGAGTGCGATCAGGAACACCTGCTGGTAGCGCTCCACCAGGTGGACCCCGTTGATCACCCACTGGTTCACCCGGGAGGCGCCGAGCCGGGGTATCGGCCAGCCGGTGGCGAACCCCACGTACTCGATGGCCAGGGCGCCGGCCCAGACCGCGGGCCGGGCGTGCTCGCTCACGGCGGCGCCGACGAGCCAGGGCACTGCGGCGACGGCCGTCCAGATCGTGATGCGGGTGGTCACCAACCGTCGTGGTTGGCGGCGCAACGCCAGGGTGAGCGCGAGCGGCCGGCCGAGCTGGATGGTGACGTAGGTGCCCGCGAACACCACGGCTCGGCCGCCGAACACGTGGGGCATCCCGATGGCCAGCACCAGCGCGCCGAACATGAGCCACGATGACCAGCGCCTGGACGAACGGCAGCGCCGGATCGTAGAGGCTGGTGACCCAGGCCGCCAACATCCAGATCAACCAGAGCAGCAGGAAGAAGAACAGCGCCTCGGCGGCGCCCGCCACCGGATCCCGCAGCAGCCGTCCCGTCCACGCGTGCGACATCCCGGACACACCCCCGGGCATTAACGATCTTTTGGACAGGGGGTTGCGTGCGGTGGGCCGACCCGTTCCGGCGCTCCTATAGTCGGGCGGTGGGCACGGAACAGGTACGGCAGGCGTACGCCGCAGTCGCGGATCTCTACATCGAACTGTTCGGCACGCGTGAGCAGGTGGACCCCGACGACCTCGCCCTCATCGGCCGGCACCTGGGGGGCCGACCCGGTCCGGTGCTCGACCTGGGCTGCGGCCCGGGTCACCTCACCGACCACCTTCGTTCGCTGGGCGTCGACGCCACGGGCGTGGACGTGGTGCCCGAGTTCATCGCCCACGCGCGGGCGACTCATCCCGGCGGCAGCTACCGCCTCGGGTCGCTGGACGACCTCGACGTCGCCGACCACTCGGTCGCCGGCATCCTGGCCTGGTACTCGCTGATCCACCTGCCGCCGCAGCGCCTCGACGGCGTGCTCACCACGTTCCGGCGTGCCCTGGCCCCGTCCGGGAGGTTGGTGCTGGGCCTCTTCGCGGGCGACGAGGTGGACGCCTTCGACCACAAGGTCATGACCGCCTACCGGTGGCCCGTCGACGAGATCTCCGAGCGACTGGCGCGCGCCGGCTTCACCGAGGTCGAGCGCCTGGAGCGGCCCGACGGTGGCGTCCATCGGCCGCACTATGCCATCGCGGCGGTCGCCACCGAGCAGTAGGGCGACGAGCCACCGCGACAGCCACTGCCGGGCGGCTTCATCGTCCGACCGGCCGCTCGGCGCAGGGGGTGAAGCGGCTCGACCATCCCTCGTCCGGCATCCCATCGAGGGCCAACAGCTCGAACCCCTTGCCGTCATGGCTGACCAGCAGCCCGTCGCCGAATGTGTAGCGCTCCGGGGATTGCTGGTCACGCGTGGGCGCGGCCTTGCGTTCCCCGAGGTCAAGTCGCACCCACTGGTCGCCGTCGTCGTGGTCCTCGTCGTATTCGTCCTCGTATTCGCTGAAGGTCCACGTGCCCTGAGCCGAAGCAGGCCGGCGGCCGTCGAAGTAGGTGCGCCAGATGTACTCGTCGCTTTACGTGACCCGGAGATCCCTGACGACGTGAAAGAGGTAGGCGTCCGAGATTGCGTCCAGCCGCGCCGACCCGTCCTCGCGCAGATCAATCCGGTTTGCCCGAGGAGCCGCACCACATTCCCGTCAGATCAGCGCTCGTGGGCTGCGGCGAAGGGGCCGAGGGCGCACAGGCGACCGCAGCGACGAAGAGAAACGTCAGCGTCGTCGTCAGGGCAGCGGTTTTCATCGGCACGCCGGCCACTCTAGGATCCCCACCGCTCGTCGCCTCGGCGGGCTCGAGCTGGATGAGGCCGTCCTCGCCGAGAGCGCGGACCGCTCGCTCGGGCCGCGCGCAGCGGACACCGCGACGAACCCTCAGCCGACGCTAAGACCGCTGTCACGGCCCGTTCCTAGCGTGTGCGGGCATGGCGACACCACCCGTATCCATGCCGACGACCGCCACCCGAGCGGCCGGCGCCGCAGCCTGGTTGAGCTGCGTCGCGCCGCGCCCGGCCGCCCGGCTGCGGCTGGTGTGCCTGCCGTACGCCGGTGCCGGAGCTGCCGCGTACCGGCCATGGACCACCCTGCTCGGCGACGACGTGGAGGTGTGGACCGCGCAGCTGCCCGGCCGTGAGCGCCGGCTGGCCGACCCGCCACTGAGCACGATGGACGAACTGGTGCCCTCGCTGGTCGAGGCGATCGTCGAGCGGGTGCCGGCGCCGTTCGCGATCTTCGGCCACAGCATGGGCGGCCTGATCGGGTACGAGGTGGCCGCCCGCCTGGTCGCGCGAGACCACGTACCGCAGCGTCTGGTGGTCTCGGCGGCCCGTCCGCCGCGCAACGCGGCACCGCTGGGCGCGGCGCACCGCCTCGACGACGCGGCGCTGACCCGGTGGCTGCACGACCTGGGCGGGATCCCGGACGAGGTGCTCGACGACCCCGGCCTGCTGGAGCTGATCCTGCCCACCGTGCGGGCCGACCTGACAGTCGTCGCGTCGTACCGGCCGGCGACCGTGCCGCCGCTGCCGCTGCCCGTGGACGCGGTGGCGGCGGCCGACGACCCCCTGGTCAGCCCGGACGAGGTGGCCGGCTGGGCGGCCTGCACCGACTCCGGTTTCTCGCTGACCGTCGTGCCCGGGGGTCACCTCTACCTGCACGACTCCCCTCCCCCGCTGTCCCGCCTGCTCGGCGGCGGGCCGGCCGCCGACCGCGCGTACGTCGAAGGGGCCACCCGATGACCCAGGACCTGCACCCGGACCTCGCCGACCTCACCCCCGAGCAGCGGGAGCTGCTGGCCCTGCGGCTGCGCCAGGGCCGTGCCAGCCAGGCCCGCGCCAGCCAGGCCCGCGCCAGCCAGGCCCGCGCCAGCGAGGCCCGCGCCAGCCGACCCGACACCGCCGTGCCGACGCCCCGATCGGGCGGCGTACCGGCCAGCTATCCGCTCTCCTTCACCCAGGAGCAGCTCTGGTTCCTGGACCGGCTGGAGCCCGGCACGCCGGTCTACAACGTGCCCTTCGCCGAGCGGATCACGGGCCCTCTCGACGTCACGGCGCTGCACCGGGCGGTCGACGCGGTGGTGGCCCGGCACGACGCGCTGCGGATCGTGTTCGCGAGCGTCGACGGCGTCGTCACCCAGCGGGTGTCGGACGCCCTGGAGGTGCCGCTTCCGGTCCTCGACCTGACGGCGTTGCCGGAGTCGGAGCGGCAGGCGGCGGTCGACCGGGAGGTGGCCGCGCACGCGGCCGTCACCTTCGATCTCACCAGCGGACCACTGCTCGCGGTACGGCTGCTCGCCCTCGCCGCCGACGAGCACCTGCTGCTGGTGACCGCGCACCACATCGTCTTCGACGCCTGGTCGGCCGGCGTGTTCGTCGAGGAGTTGGTGAGCTGGTACGGCGAGTTCGCCGCCGGCGTACCGGCCGGGCTGCCCGCGCTGCCCACCCGGTTCGTCGCGCACGTCGCCGCCCGCCGCCGGCCGGAGGCGGAGCGGGAGCTGGCCGGTCACCTGGCGCACTGGCGGGAGCGGCTCGCCTCGGCGCCGGCCCGCTCGACGCTGTCACCGGACCGCCCCCGGCCGCCGGTGCAGACCCACCGGGGCCGGAGCCTGCCGTTCACCGTCGACGCCGAGGTGGCCGCCGCCCTCGCCGGACTGGCCCGCAGCGCGGGCGCCACCGTCAACGCCGTGGTCCTCGCCGGGCTGACCGCCCTGCTGCGACAGGCCACCGGCCAGGACGACCTGCTGCTCGGCATGCCCACCGCCGGCCGGGCGAGCACCGACCTGGAACCGCTGATCGGCTGCTTCGCCACCATGCTGGTGCTGCGGGTGGACACCGGCGGCGACCCGAGCGTGCGCGACCTCGTCCGCCGGGTGCACCGCACGGTCAGCGAGGCGTACGCCCATCAGGAGGCCCCGTACGCGCGGGTGGTGGAGGAGGTCCGCCCGGTCCGCGATCCGAGCGTGAACCCGCTGTTCCAGGTGCTGGCGACCATGACCGACGGCGGCGTGGAGCAGCGGCAGGCCGCCGGGGTCACCTTCCGGCCGGTGCCCGCCGAGAGTGGCCTCACCGACTTCGACCTGTTCGTCAGCCTGACCGCGCACGGTGACCGGATCGACGGCGCGGTCGACTTCAACGCCGACCTGTACCTCGACGAGACGATCGCCGCGACTGTGGGTCGGCTGCCGGAGCTGCTGCGCGTCATGGCGGACGCGCCGGACCGGCCGCTGTCGGAGGTGACCGGGCTGCGCCGCCACCGCATCGCCCTGGCGGCCACGTTCACCGTGGACCCGCTGCGCGATCCGGTGGAGTTCTGGCTGCGCTTTTTGCGCGTACCCGCGTCGGTGGAGCTGGCCGGGTACGGCCAGCTGGTGGCCCACCTGCTGGCCGGGCCGACGGCCGACGCCACGGTCTGCCTGCTGCGGTGGGAGGACTGGTTGCGCCGGCAGGACGACGCCGGCGCGGAGGCGGCCCTCGACGCGGCGATGGACGACCTCGACGCGGCGGTGGCGGCGTACCGACGGCGGACCGACGCCCCGCTGCTGCTGGTGGTGTGCCCCGCGTCGCCGCGCGTCGCCGACCGGCTCGGCGAGCGGTCCGGCCGCCTCGACGACCGGCTGGCCGCGTTGGCCGCCCGTACGCCGGGGGTGCACGCGGTCTGGGCAGCCGACCAAGCCGGCGCCTACCCGGTGAGCGAGGTGAGCGACGAGCGCGCGGACGAGTTGGGCCACGTGCCGTACACGGGCGAGTATTTCGCGGCGCTGGGCACGATCGTGCTGCGGGAGCTGCGGCGGCTCGTCGGCCAGCCGCGCCGCCTCGTGCTCGTCGACGCCGAACGGCTGCCGGTCGACCGGCTCGTCGGCGCGCTGCCCGGTCACGAGGTGCGGGCGTACACGGCCGCCGCGCTCGCCGACGCGGACCCGGCGACCACTGTGGTGCTCGACACCGACCCGCAGGCCGTCGCGGCGCTGCGTGAGGCGCACCCGGGCGTGCTGGCGCTGGCCGTGCCCGCCGGGTGGGACGAGCTGCGCCGGCTGCTCGCCCACGTCTGGCCGCTGGACCCGCCCGCGCCGGTGCCGGCGACCGGGGCGAGTGGGCTGCGCACGGCGATCGGGTCGGAGCGGGCCGCGTACGTCGTCGAGGAGTTGAGCACGGCCGCGGCGGTCGCCGACCGGAGCCGCCCGGCTCCGGCGGTTGTCGCGGCGGCCGACGGCGAGATCGTCGCGCCGCGCACCCCGACCGAGGAGCGGCTCGCCGGCCTGTGGGCCGCCGCGCTCGGTGTCGAGCAGGTCGGTGTGACAAGCGACTTCTTCCACCTCGGTGGGCACTCGCTGCTCGCCACCGGTCTGCTGTCGCAGGTGCAGGCCGAGTTCGGTCGCGAGGTGTCGCTCTACACCCTGTTCACCAACCCGACCGTGGCCGGGCTCGCCGCCGTGCTGGACGCCGACCCGGACGCCACCGCGCTCGCCCCGCTCACCCCCGCCCCGCCGGGTACGCCCGCGGTGGCCTCCTCGGCGCAGGTACGGCTGTGGGCCCTTGACCAGCTCGGCGACGACGTCGTCCGGCACAACACCACCGCCGCCGTCGAGCTGCGCGGCGACCTCGACAAGACGTCGCTACGCCGGGCGTTCGACGACGTGCTGGCCCGGCACGAGGTGCTGCGGACGACCTTCTCCGACCGGGGCGGCGAACCGGAACCCGTGGTACGCCCGCACGTCGACCCGTGGCTGGAGACGCTGGACCTGACCGGGCTGCCGGCGGCGAAGCAGGCCCGGGCGCTGCGCCGGGCGGCCGCCGAGCTGGCCGCGCACCGGTACGACCTGGCCGCCGGCCCGCTGGTGCGGGCCCGCCTGCTGCGGCTGCCCGAGCAGCGCTGGCACCTGCTGCTCGGCATGCACCACATCGTCTGCGACAACACCTCGTGGAGCATCCTGCTCGACGACCTCGCCGCCCGGTACGCCCACCACGCCACCGGCGTCGACCGGCCGCTTCCCCCGCTGCCGGTGCAGTTCGCCGACTACGCCCGACACCAACGCGACTGGTTGGCGTCCACCGCCGTCGAGCCGCACCTGGCGTACTGGCGGGAGCGGCTGGCCGACGCGCCGCCGCTGCTGGACCTGCCCACCGACCACCCCCGCCCCGCGGAGCGCTCGGACGTCGCCGGCTACCAGGCCCAGCGGCTGGGCACCGGGCTCGGTGCGGCGGTGCGGGAGCTGGCCCGGGCGGAGGGGGTCACCCCGTTCGCTGTGCTGCTGGCCGGCTTCGCCGCCCTCCTGCACACCGAGAGCGGGCAACCGGACCTGGTGTTCGGCGTACCCACCGCCGGCCGGGAACGCGCCGAGCTGGCCTCGCTGATCGGCTGCTTCGCCGACCTGCTGCCGCTGCGCGTGGACGTGGCCGGCCGGCCCACATTCCGGCAGCTCGTGACCCGGGCGTACCGGACGGCACGGGAGGCGTACCGGCACCAGGGGCTGCCGTTCGCGACCATCGTGGAGGCGCTGCGGCTGCCCCGGCAGGCCGCGTACCACCCGCTGTTCCAGTGCGTGCTCAACGTCCTCGACGGCGCCGACGAGCTGCCGGAGTTCGCCGGGCTGGCCGCCACGCCGGTCGAGGTGCCGAGCGTCGGTGTCGACTTCGACCTCTTCCTCAGCGTCACCTGGCAGGGCGACGACCTGCACGCCGACCTGGCGTACCGGGCCGACCTGTTCGGGCCGGAGCGGATGGTCCGGCTGCTGACCGGGCTCGCGAAGGTGCTCGACGAGGGGGTTCGTCGGCCGGACGCCCCGCTCGGCGGGGGACGGCGCGTGTCGGCGCCCCGCCGCCTCGCGCCGCCGGCGCCCCGGCTGGTCGTCGGCGGCACCGTCGAGGTGCCGGGGCTGGCGGCGACCGTCCGCTTCTGGACGGGGCTGCTCGGCCTGCCGCACGCCCTCGAACAGCTGCCGTCCGGCGCGCTGCTGCGGCTGCTGCGCGATCCGGCCGCCGGCCTGGCGACCGGGCAACGGGACCACAACGTGCTGGTGCTGCGCTGGGAGGACCGGCGGACACCCGGTCCGCTGGGGGCGGGCATCGTCGGGCTGCGCGACTTCCACACCGAGCTGCTGGCGGCACTGGACGTCCACCGGGGGCACAGCGCGGCGGCGCTAACGCTCGTGGTGTGCCCGCCGTCGCCGCCGTACCGGACGTCGCCGTGGAGCGCGTTCTTCGCGGAGCTGACCGCGCGGCTGGCCGAGGCCCGGCCCGACGTCGACGTCGTCGCGGTCGAGGCGTGGGCGCGACGCTACGGGGTGCCGGAGCTGTTCGCCGGCGACGCCTGGTCGCCGGAGCTGGCGGCGGTCGCCGCGACAGTTGTGGTGCGGCGGGCGGTCCGGCACCCGGCCCTGAGCCGGCTGGTCGTACCGGCCGGGCCGGCGCACCGGCAGGCGGAGCTGGCCCGGCTGCTCGCGGCCCAGGCCCGGTCCGGGCGCGAGGTGCTGCTCACCACCACGCCGCAGGGCGCGGAGCTGTCCGCGCTGGTCACCGCCGGGATCATCGGGTACGCCCCGACCCCGCCCACCGACGCCGCCACGCTGGTCCTGCACCCGGCCACCGAACCCGCGCCGCCGGACGCCCCGGCGCTGCCCGTCGACCCCGCGAACGGGCCCGTGGACGTGCTGCGTGGCCTCTGGTCGCTCGACGCGGACGTCTCCCGGGCCGCCGACGCGCCGGTCGACCGGATTCCCGCCGGCCTGCTCGCCGAGGTGGCCACCGAGCTGAGCGACGCGGCGGCGCTGCGCGGCGCGGTCACCGACGGGTACCGGCGCTCGGCCGACCGGGCCGCCGCCGCGCCGCGCACCGACCGGGAACGTCAGCTCGTGGCGATCTGGTCGGAGCTGCTGCGCACCAACCAGCTCGGCATCAACGACGACTTCTTCGCCGTCGGCGGTGACTCGCTGCTCGCGATGCAGCTCGTCGCCCGCTGCGCGGCGGCCGGCATCCACATCACCCCGCGACAGCTCGTCCGCCACCCCACCGTCGCCGAGCTGGCCGCCAGCCTCGGAGAGACGACTGTGGCGCTGGACGCCGAACAGGGCGCGGTGCACGGCGACGCCCCGCTGACCGGCGCGCAGCGCTGGTTCACCGACCTGGTCGCCCCCACCATGGGCCGGCCCGCCCTGTTCAACCACCCCTACTACCTCCAGCTGGCCCGCCCGCTCCCGGCCGACCTGCTCCGCGAGGCGGTCCGCCGGCTGGTGGCCCAGCACGACGCCCTGCGGCTTCGCCTGACCCGCCAGCCGGACGGGAGCTGGCGTCAGCACCACGCCGACCCCGCCGACGCGGTCCCGTTCGTCAGCCACGACCTGACCGGGCTCGGCGTCGACGAGCGGGAGGCGGCCGTCGAGGCCCGCTGTGCCGAGGCGCAGACCGGTCTGGACCTCACGGCCGGCCCGCTGGCCCGGGTGGCGCATTTCCGGCTCGGCCCGGAGCTGCCCGATCGGCTGCTGCTCGTCAACCACCACCTCGTCGTCGACGCGGTCTCCCGGGGCGTGCTCCTGGCCGACCTGGAAACGCTCTGCGACCAGCTCGAACACGGGGTCGAGCCGGCGTTGCCCGCGAAGACCACGTCGTACCGGGCCTGGGCGCGGCGGCTGGCCGAGTACGCGGGCTCGCCGCAGCTGCGCGAGCAGTTGCCGTTCTGGCTGGCGCAGGCCGACGAGGGTGTGCTGGCCCAGCTGGCCGACGAGCCGACCGCCGCGCCGTTCCGCCTCGGTGACCTGGGCCTGGCCACCGTGACGCTGGACGAGGCGGCGACCCGGGGACTGCACGCCGTCGCCCGCCGGCTGCGCGCCAGCGTGCGGGACCTGCTCGTCTGGGCCGTGGTGGCCACCGTGGCGGGGCGTACCGGGGGCGCGGTCACCGTCGCCACGACCGGCCACGGCCGGGAACCGCTCTTCGACGACGTCGACGTCAGTCGCACCACGGGATGGTTCCAGGTGCTCTATCCCCTGCGGCTGGAACTGCCCGCCACCACCGATGCGGCGCGCTCGGTCCGCTCCGTGATCCGCCAGCTCGGCCGGGTCCCGGACAACGGCATCGGGTACTCGCTGCTGCGCCATCTCTGCCCCGACGACGACGTACGGGCCCGGTTGGCCGCGACACCGCCGCCGCCGGTCGCGGTCAACTACATGGGCGGCTTCGGCTTCGACGACGTCGCCCCAGCCAACCAGCTCCTCGATGTCTGCACGGCGCCGTTCGGGCCGACCGAGGACCCCGACGGGCACTGGCCCTTCCCGTTCGACGTGACGGGGTCGCTCACCGGCCCCGCACTGCGCGTCGATCTGAGCTACGCCACTCCGGCCTTCCGGCCGGAGACCGCTGAGAACCTGCTCGACGGCATCCGGACCAGCCTCCTGCGCCTGGTCGGGAACCACGGGCAACCGCCACGGCAGTAGGAGGAGACCCCATGGCGTTCCGACGCCCGTCCCGGTTCGCCGGGTTCACCACGATCTGGTTCGGCCAGCTGCTGTCGGCGCTCGGCACCCGGATGACGAACTTCGCCCTGAGCATCTGGGTGTGGGACGCCACCGGCCGGGCCTTCGACCTGACCATGCTGATGGCGTTCGCGTTCGGCGCGACAGTGATCTTCAGCCCGATCGCCGGCGCGCTGGTCGACAGGTGGGGACGACGACTGACCATCGTGCTCAGTGACGTCGGCTCGGCGATCACCACTGCCGTCGTGCTGCTGCTGTTCCTCACCGGCTCGGTCGAGGTGTGGCACCTGTACCTGGTCAACCTGGTCACCGGCGCGTTCCTCGCATTCCAGCTGCCGGCGTACCAGGCGACCATCACCGTGATGATGGAGAAGGGCCAGTACCCGAGGGCCAACGCGATGATGTTCGCGGTCCGGACCATCCCGGTGATCTTCGCCCCCGGCTTCGCCGCCGCGCTGCTCGGCCTGATGGACATCAAGGTCATCCTGCTCATCGACGCGCTGTCCTACCTGGTGGCGATCGGCGCGGTGCTGCTGGTGCAGCTCCCACCCAGGCCCCGCTCGACGCAGCAGGACGAGGGCGGCTTCTGGTACGACACGATCTACGGCTTCCGCTACATCCTGGCCAGTCGGGCGTTCACCGGGCTGGAAGCGATCATGTTCGCCATCAACGTGCTCGCCGCGGTCGGCTTCGCCCTGCTGGTGCCGCAGATCCTGGCCCGCACCGACAGCAGCACCAACGCGGTCGGCCTGGTGCAGACCATCGGCGCGGTGGGCGGTGTGGCCGGCGCGCTCCTGCTCGGGCTGCTGCCCAACACCCGCCACAAGATCCGCCGGATGCTCATCGCCATCCTGGTCTTCAGCGTCCTCGGCCGGATCGTCTACGGCGTCGGGGACAGCATCATCGTCTGGTCGGTCGCCCTGCTCTTCCTGCACCTGTCCATCCCCTTCATCGACGGGTACGCCCAGTCGGTGTGGCAGGAGAAGGTCGAGCCGTCGCACCAGGGCCGGGTCTTCGCCGCCCGCCAGTTCATCGAGGACCTCGCGTACCCCGGCGGCACCGCCCTGGCCGGTATCGCCGCGGACCGCTGGTTCGAGCCGATGATGCGCGACGGCGGGCCCGGGGTCCCGTACTTCGGGTGGCTGGTCGGCAGCGGACCCGGCGCGGGGATGGGCCTGATCTTCGTGATCGTCGGCCTGTTCGGCATCGGCGTCGCGGCGGCCGGGTTCGCCTCGCCGAGCATCCGCCGGATGGAGGTCGACCTGCCCGACTACGACGAGCCGACCGACCCGCCGGCCCCGCTGCCATCGCCGAGCGGCACCGACGAGCTGACCGACGACCGCGCGGTGGTGGCGAAGTGACTCTGACCGAGGTGGTGGCCGGGGTCCTGGAGGTCGACCCGGCCGAGGTGACCGACGAGTCCGGGCCGCAGACCATCGGCACCTGGACCAGCCTGCGGCACCTGCAACTGGTGGTGACTCTGGAGGAGGTCTACGGGCTGTCCTTCGCCTTCGAGGAGATCCGCGACGTGCGCAGCGTCGGCGAGCTGCGCACCGTGCTGCGCGCCAAGGGCACGGAGACCCGATGAGCGCCGACCTGTTCTCCCGACGCACCCGCTGGCAGGCGCTCACCCGTCAGCGGCCGACGCCGGCGCTGCGCGTCGCGCTGCTGGCCAGCTACACGGTGGATCCGCTGGTGCCGTACCTGGGGCTGGCCCTGCACGACACCGGGCTGCCGGCCACGCTCGCCGTCGGCCCGTTCCAGCAGGTCGTGCAGCAGTGTCTCGCCACCGACGGCTTCCTCGCCGAGGCGCGACCCGACGTGCTGGTGGTGGCGCAGCGCCTGGAAGAGGCCGGCGACCCCGGTCCGAGCGGCGACGCGTGGGCGGCGGAGCTGCTGGCCGGGGCCGAGGCGGCAGTCACCGCCGCGCGCCGGCACGGGGCCCTGCTGGTGTACGTCCTGCCGGCCGTCCCCGCCTCCCGCCCGTACGGGCCGGCCGACGCGATGCACGCCGACGGGGTGACCGCCAGCGCCACCGTCATCCGGCAACGGCTGCGCGACCGGCTGGCCGGCGATCCGCGGGTGCTGCTCGTCGACGCCGACGAGGCGGTCCGCGCCGTCGGCGACGAGCGGGCGTACCACCCGGCGCTGTTCCGCTTCGCGAAGGTGCCGTACACCGAGGAGGTCTTCGCGCGGCTCGGCGCCACCGCCGCCGCGCTGGTGGCCGCCGGGTTCGGCGCGGGCTGCCGAGCGCTGGTGCTCGACGGCGACGGGCTGACCGGGGCGGCGCACCTGCTGCCGGCGCTGCGCGAGCTGCGCGCCGCCGGCGTACGCGTGGCGCTGCGGGCCACCGGCGCCGACTGGTGGTCGAGCGCCGACGCCACCGACCTGTTGGCGGTGCTGGACGGCTGGGTCACCGACGAGCGGCCCCTGGCCGACCAGCTCGCCGAGATCGCCGACGAGCTGGACGTCGCGCCGGCCCAGCTCGTGCTGGCGGGCACCGGCCCGGCGCAGGCGCCGCCGCGACACGTCCCGCTCGGGTCCGATCCCGCGCTCTGGTCGGACGAGCTACGGGCGGCGGGGCTGACCGACCGGCTCCCGGCCCGACGGTGGACCGGCGGCACGTCCCGGCCTGCCGTCGCGCCCACCGAGCTGTCCCTGGACGACTTCGTGGCCGGCCTGGACGTCCACGTCGACTACCGGCCGGTGGCCGCCGACAGCGTCGCCGAGGTCGCCGAGGTCGTCGCCCGGGCGCACGACTTCGCCCTCGCCCCCGCCCCACCGGCCGCCGCGCTGGCCGAGCGGGCCGCCGACCTGCTGGCGATCCGGGTACGCGACCGGCTCGGCGACTACGGCACCTCGGGCCTCGTCGCGCTGGACCGGACCGCGGGCCGCTGGACCGTCGACGTCTTCTCCCTCTCCTGCCCGGTGCTCGGTAAGGGCGTCGAGGCGGCCGTGCTGCGGGAGGTGACTCGGCGGGCGGGCGCGGCCGGCGCCGGCGAGGTGCTGGTCCGCTGGACCGACACGGGCCGCAACGGCACGGCTCGGCGCTTCCTGTCCGAGTTGGACGGTGTCGCGCCCGCCGACCCCCGGGTCCGGCTGCGCGCCGCCCACGCGTCCGACGACAACCCGACGCCGCCGTCGGCGACAGCATCGACACCGCCGACAGCGACCGCATCGACACCGCCGACAGCCACGGCGGTACGGCGATGAGCGGGCCGCCGGTCGGCGTCGGGGTGGCCGCGCTGGCCCACGTCCTCGGCGAGCCGGTCGACGTGGCGGCTGCCGCGGCCGCGTACACCCAGGATCTGGACCGGTTGCGGTCCTGGGAGTACCGGGCGTTCCACCGGGCCGGCCCCGGCGTCGGGGTGACCGACCTGGCGGTCGTGGCCGGCGGCACGGCCCTGGACCGGGCCGGGCTGAACGCCGCCGACGTGGACCTGGTGGTGCTGGCCATCCCCGACCTGGCCGAGTACCTCTACTGGGATCCGGCCGCGCACACCCAGGCCCGCCTCGGCGCGCACCGGGCCGAGGCGGTGCTGCTCAACCAGGCGTGCGGCGGTGGGGTGGCCGCGTTCGACACGGTGGCCGGGCGGTTCGCCACCCACCCCGAGTACCGGACGGCGCTGCTGATCGGCGCGAACCGGGTGTGCGAGCCGTACTGGAACCGGATGGAGGTGAACACAAGCGTCTTCTCCGACGGAGCGGCGGCGGCCGTGCTGGTGCGCGACCACGACCGGTGCCGCTGGCTGGCCACCGAGACCATCACCGACGGCCGGTACGCGGGCTTCATGCGCATGCCCGTCGGTGGCGCGGCGCAGCCGTTCACCGCGGACGGCGGCACCCCCCGCGTCGGTGACCCGGCCGACCGGCTCAACGAGTTCTTCGCCGGGGACGTACGCCGGATGTTCCGGTTCGTCGCGACGATCCGGGAGCGCAACCGGCAGGTGGTGGAGACGGCGTGCGCCCGGGCGGGCGTGACGCTGGCCGACGTCCACCGGTTCGTGCACTTCCACGACAACGCCCGGCAGTTCGCCGAGCTGGCCAAGGACCTCGGCGTCGAGCTGGAGCGGACGAACGTCGAGCTGGCCCTCGCCCACGGTCACATCGGCTGCGCCGACCAGCTCATCGGCCTGGAACGCCACCTCGACAGCGGCGAGCTGACCGACGGCGACCTGGTCGCGCTGACCAGCACCGGCAGCGGCATGCACTGGGTCTGCACCCTGCTGCGGGTCTGACCGGCCGCACCACACCGACGGGAAGGAACACCGAACATGAGAGTCGAGGAGGTCCTGCACCGGATCCGCCGGCTGCGCCGACCCGACGCGGCCGCCGACCCGGAGCTGGCGCCCGGCCTGGTCCACCTGGACGACGCGGCGGTCACCACCGTCGCGTCCGCCGGTCGGCTGCTCGCCGACGTGCCCGTCGAGAAGCTGGCCAGCCCCGACTTCCCGCTTCGCCCGCTGCGGGTCGCGGTCACCGGCACGTTCACGCCGGGCACGCTGGAACCGCTGCTGCGGGTGGCGCTGCTGCGGATCGGCATCGCCGCCGAGATCCACGTCTCCGGCTTCGACCAGCTCGTGCTCGACCTCAGCGACCCGCGCTCGACGCTCGCCGAGTTCCGGCCGGACGTCACGCTCTGCCTGCTGCACGACGGCTGGTTCCTGCCCGCCGAGTGGGACCCCGGCGACCTGGCCGGCCTCGCCGACGTGCTGGGCGAACGGGCCGGCGTGCTCGCCGCCGCGCTGCGCGGGTACGCGGCGCGCAACGAGGGCGCGGTGCTGCTGCACACCGTGCCGCTGTCGCCGTTGGAGCACCGCGGCCTGGTCAGCTTCCGGGGCCGGGCCGAGCTGGGCCGAATCTGGCGGGAGCTGAACTCCCAGCTGTTGGAGCTGGGCGGGCGGGACACGACGTACACCCTGGATCTGGAGACGCTGCTGGTGGACCACGACGGCCCGGTGCGCGACGAGCGCCTGTACCGGTTCGCCAGCATGGCGTGGACGCCCACGGTGGAGCGCCGGTACGCGCACGAGGCCGCCACCTTCTGCCGCGCGGTCCTCGGCCGGGCGGCGAAGGTGCTCGCGCTGGACCTGGACAACACCCTCTGGGCGGGCGTGCTCGGCGACGACGGGCTCACCGGCATCCGGCTGGGCACCGACTATCCGGGCAACTGCCACCGGGACGTGCAGCGTCGCGCGTTGGCGCTGCGCCGGCAGGGCGTGCTGCTCGCGGTGTGCAGCAAGAACGACCCCGAGCTGGTGGCGGAGGCGTTCACGCAGCATCCGGACCTGCTGCTGCGCTCCGACGACTTCGTCGCCCAGGCGGTGAACTGGGGACGCAAGGACGAGAACCTGCGCCAGCTCGCCACCACCCTCAACCTGGGCCTGGACGCCGTCGTGTTCGCCGACGACAGCCCGTTCGAGTGCGAGCTGGTACGCCGCGAACTGCCGACCGTACGGGTGGTGGAGTTGGCCGGCGACCCGGCGGGCTTTCCCAACCGGCTGCTCACCGAGGGGCACTTCACCGTGCTGGCCACCGGCGCCACCGACCGGGAACGCACCGAGCTGTACCGGGCCCGCGCCGGGCGGGAGCGCTTCGCCGCCACGTTCGACTCGGCGGCCGACTATCTGCACGAGCTGACGTTGCGCGTCACCGTCCGGGAGGTCGACGAGCACAGCCTGCCCCGGCTCGCGCAGCTCGGGCTGCGCACCAACCAGTTCACCATGACCGAGCGCGCGCACACCGAGGCGCAGACCCGGGCGCGCGCCGACTCCCCCGACCACCTGGTGCTCACCGTCGAGGTGACCGACCGGTTCGGCGCCGAGGGGCTGGTGGGCGGCCTGTGGCTGGACCGGAATGACCCGGACGCCTGGGTGATCGAGAACTTCGTGCTCAGCTGCCGGGTCTTCTCCCGGGGTGTCGAGCAGGCGGCGCTGCACCGGGTGGCGGAGCTGGCCCGAGCCGCCGGCGCGACCCGGCTGGAGGCCCTGTTCCGGCCCACCGCCCGCAACAAGCCCGGCGGGGCCGTCTGGCCCGCCGCGGGCTTCACCGTGGCATCCGTCGACGACGGCACCACCCGGCACGTGTTGCCGCTGCATCCCCCGCCCCGGCTGCTGCCGGCGTGGATCGCCCTGGAGGAGGGAGACATCCGTGCCTGACCTGTTCACCACCGTCGCGGGCCTCATCGAGCAGGTCGCGGACGTACCGGCCGAGGAGATCTCGCCCGACGTCCGGTTCGCGTCGCTGGCCAACTGGACCAGCCTGGAGGCGCTGCGTCTGCTCTCCGCGCTGGAGGACGACCTCGGCGTACGCCTGGACCTGCGGGCGTACCTGGCGGTGAGCGCGGTCGGCGAACTGGTCGACCTGGTCGCCGGCGAGCTGGACGGGGCATCCCGGTGACCGCCACCCGCACCGAGGCGCCGCCGATCGCGCCGACCCGGCTCGCCGACGCCGACCTGGACCTGTTGCTGCTGATCCGGCACTTCGAGCTGGCCCTGCTGGACATGTTCGGCCGGGGCGAGCTGCACGGCACCACCCACACCTGCCTGGGCCAGGAGTACGTGCCAGTGGCGCTGCGCCCGCTGCTCACCGACGGCGACTTCGTGTTCAGCAACCACCGGGGTCACGGGCACTACCTGGCCCGGTTCGCCGACCCGCACGGCCTGCTGGCCGAGGTGATGGGCCGCGAGGGCGCGGTGTGCCAGGGCGTCGGCGGCAGCCAGCACATCCTGCGGGACCGCTACCTGTCGACCGGGGTGCAGGGCGAGAGCGTGCCGGTGGCCGCCGGGGTGGCGCTGCACCTCAAGCGCACCGAGCCGGGCCGACTGGCGCTTGTCTACCTGGGTGACGGCACCTGGGGCGAGGGCGCCGTCTACGAGGCGTTGAACATGGCCGCGCTGTGGGGGCTGCCGCTGCTGCTGGTGGTCGAGAACAACGGCATCGCCCAGTCCACGCCCACCGACGCGCAGCTCGCCGGCAGCATCTGCGGGCGGGCGCGGGCGTTCGGGGTGGACCACCTGCGGGTGACCTCCACCGACACCGAGGTGGTCCGGGCCGCGCTGACGCCGGTGCTGCGCCGGGTCCGCGAGCGGTCCACGCCGTACGTGGTGGAACTGCTCACGCACCGGGTGGGACCGCACAGCAAGGGCGACGACAGCCGCCGCCCGGAGGAGATCGCGCACGCGCGGGCGCACGACTGGTACGCCCGCTACGCGCAGGCGTACCCGAAGCAGTTCGGCGCGCACGACGAGCGACAACGGGCGTACGTGGCGCAGGTGGTCGCCGACGTCGCCGGCCGACCGGCGAGCCGCTGGGCGGAGGCCGACCGTGGCTGAGCGGGTGGTGGAGAACCTCAACCAGGCGTTGCACGCGCTGCTGGCCGACGACCCCGCGCTGACCGTGCTCGGGGAGGACCTCGTCGACCCGTACGGCGGGGCGTTCAAGGTGACCCGGGGACTGTCGACGCGCTGGCCGGAGCGGGTGCTGTCCACCCCGTTGAGCGAGGGCGGCATCGTCGGCGTGGCCGGCGGGCTGGCCCTGGCCGGGCAGAGCGCGATCGTCGAGATCATGTTCAGTGACTTCGTGGCGCTGGCGTTCGACCAGATCCTCAACTTCGCCAGCAAGTCCACCGCCATGTACGGCCGGCGGGTGCCGATGCGGCTGGTGGTGCGCTGCCCCACCGGCGGCAACCGGGGGTACGGCCCGACGCACAGCCAGAGCCCGCTGAAGCACTTCATCGGCGTCCCCGGCCTGAGCGTGCACGAGGTGTCGCCGTTCCACGACAACCGGGCGGTGCTCGCGGGCATGCTCGCCACCGGCCGGCCGGGTCTGCTCTTCGAGGACAAGGTCCTCTACACCACCCGCATGTACGCCGACGGCGTGGTGGACGAGCTGTTCCGCTACGACCTGATCGGCCCGGACGCCGACGTCGCCCGGGTCCGGGTGGACGAGGAGGAGCAGGTCGACTGCGTGCTGGTCGTACCCGGCGGGTTGGCCGCCCGGGCGGTGTCGGTGGCCCGGGAGCTGCTGCTGCGCGACGACATCGTCTGCCAGGTGCTGGTGCCGTCGCGGCTCTGGCCGCTGGACACCGACACCCTGCTGCCGCCGATCGCGCGGGCCGGCCGGGTGGTGGTGGCCGAGGAGAGCACCGCCGGCGGCACCTGGGGCGCCGAGCTGGCGCAGGTCGTGCACCGGCGGCTCTGGGGATCGCTGCGCGCGCCGGTACGCCTCGTGCACTCCGCCGACAGCGTCATCCCGACCGCCGCGCATCTCGAACGCACCGTGCTGGTGCAGGACACCGACATCCGCCAGGCCGTGAAGGAGGTCGTCAGTGGTGACTGACCTGGTCGTCCCCAAGCTCAACAACAACGACACGACGTACGTCCTGCTCGACTGGCTGGCCGAGAACGGCGAGCAGGTGCGCGCCGGCGAGCCGATCGCCGAAGTAGAGACCTCCAAGGCGGCCGAGGAGCTGCTCAGCGACGGCGACGGCGTCCTGCACCGGCTCGTCGAGGTGAACCGGGAGTGCGCGCCGGGCGACGTCATCGGTCACGTCTTCGACAGCGAAGAGGCCCGGCAACGCTTCCTCGCCGAGGCGGTCGCCCCGGCTGTCGTACCCCTGCCGGACGCCTCCCCCGGCGGACCGGTGCTCACCGACTCGGCCCGGGAACTCGCGGCCGCGCACGGTCTCGGCGACGACGAGCTGCGCGGCCTCGGCAAGGCGGTCGTGCGGCGTACCGACGTGGAACGCCTGCTGGCCGACCGGTCGGCGGCGCCCGCGGCCGCGACCGAGCCGGTGGTGGTGGCCGCGGCCGCCGCGCTGGCGGCCGGCGACGGCCCGGAGCCGGACGATCCGCGCCCGGTGCACGCGCTCTCCCGCGCGCAGCGCGCCGTGGCCGCCGTGGTCACCGAGTCCCACCGCGAGGTGCCGGCGGCGCTCGCCGTCATCAAGGTCCGCGCCGACGCCGCCCTCGCGGTGGCCCGGCAGCTCACCCGCGCCACCCGCACCCTGGTCGGCCTGCCGGAGCTGCTGGTCAAGGCCATCGGTGGGTTGCGCGAGGACCACCCGTTGCTCTTCGCCGCACCCGGCGACGGCAGCAGCGTACGACTGGCCGAGGCGGCCCACGTCGGCGTCACCATCGACGTCGGCACGGGGCTGTTCATCCCGGTGGTCCGCGACGTGGAGGAGCTGACCTGCGCGGAGATCGCCGAGACGCTGATGGACTTCCGCTCCCGGGCCGGCGGTGAGGGTTTCCGGGCCGGCGAGCTGGCCGGCGGCACCATCGTCGTCTCCCTGCACACCGACCCCGACGTGGTGCTCGCCGGGCCGATCGTCTTTCCCGGTCAGACCTGCGTGGTGGCAATCGGCGGCACCCAGGACGAGCTGGCGCTGGACGCGGACGGCCAGGTCGTGACGCGCCGCTACGTCAACCTGAGCGCCGTCTACGACCACCGGGTGGTCAACGGCCGGGAGGCGGTCGCCTTCCTCCAGGCCGTGAAGGCCGCGCTGGAGTCCCCCGACCACCTCGCCGAGGAGTGACACGGCGCTCAGCCGAAGGACTCGTCGCACACCTGCCAGCCGACCTCCGACTCCACGCGCAGGTCGAGCGTCGTGGTCTGGCCCGTCCGGCCGGTCAGCTCGACGGTCACCGAGGCGTTGTTTCCGGCCTCGTTGGTGAAGACGGCCCGACCCATGGTGTGCGACACGGGCCGGCCGAGGCGCTCCACCGCCGCGGTGAACGCCGCCACATCGGTCCGTTCCCTGATTCTCCGGCACATGGATTCGTGCGCTGCGGCGTCGTCGTTGCTCTCCAGTCGACGGACGAACTGGTCGGCCGCCGCGCGCGGCTCGTCCACGTCCGGCCCGGTGTACATCCACAGCAGGAAGCCGCCAACCGGCAGGGCCAGTGCGCCCAGGCACGCGACGACGAGAGCGGCCACGACGATCCACGTGGTGCGCTGGGCCTTCGAAGGTGGGTCAACCGACGGAGGGTGGGGCGACAGGGCTGGACGCATGGCGGAACGTTAACGACCGCCGATACCTCCCGAGCGGCGGTACGGCCACGGATCGATCTCGGTCCCTCGCAGCCCGTCGCACCCTTGGCGCCATCTGTCGGTAGTGATCGTTGGCAGCTGAGCAGTGGTGGGGCCGGCGTGTCGTACCGCTCAGCTGCCAACGATCACGAGCGGGGCGCTCGCTTCGGGTTGTCGTGGCTTGGGCGGGCGCAGGGTGGCCGCGGCGGTCAGGCAGAGCACGGCGGCGGCGATCAGTGGCGGACGACCGCCGAAGTGGACGGCGGCGGAGCCGAGCGGGATCGCCAGGACGAGCGGGCCGAACATCGCGGTGTTGGCCGTCGCGGCGACCCGGCCGAGCAGCGCCGCCGGGCTGTGCGTCTGTACGGCGGTCACCGCCGCGACCAGGGTCCACGGCAGCCCGATGCCGGCGACGACGGCACCCGCGACCGTGGCCGGCCACCAGGGCAGGCAGCGCGCCAGACAGCCCACGGCGAACAGCACGGCCCCGGCCACGCCGACAGCGGCGGGACCCCGTCGGGTGAGGAGCCGGCCGACGACCAGGCCACCGAGGATCGAGCCGGCGCCCTGCGCGCTCGCCAGCACACCCAGAAACGTGGTCGGAAGGCGTAGTTCCGTGACGACGGCCGCGTAGACGGCCGCGGTCGTGAAGCCCGACATGGCGATCGACACGGCCGCGAGCACGACCGGTACGCGGATCGTCCGCTGTCCGAGCAGGACCGCAAGCCCGGCGCGCAGGCCGCGATGCCGCCGCGTCGGCCGTTCGGGCGGCGTCCGGTTCAGGCGCACCGCCAGGTACAGGACGGCGACCAGGAGCGGCATGGCCGCGCTCAGCACGGCGACCGCGTGGCCGCCGTGCCAGGCGTACAGGCCCGCGCCGGCCAGCGGGGCGACGAGCTTCATGCCCTCCTGCGCGCTCGACCGCCACCCGTTGACGTCGCCGAGGTCCGTCGGCGACAGCGCGGACGGCAGCAGCGCCGTCTCGCCCGCGTCGATCAGCACGTAGCTGACACCGTAGGCGCACGAGACGGCGAAGATGACCCACGTCTGCCCCGGGCCGCGGACGGCGAGGAGCGCCAGCAGCGCGGCTGCCAGCAGGAGGTTGACGGCGATCACCAGCGCCCGTCGGGGCGCCCGGTCGAGCAGGCCGCCCAGCCACGGGCCGGCGAGCACCGGGGCGTACACGCAGAGCCCGGCCAGTGCGGCCAGACCGGTGGAGCCGGTGAGGTCCAGGATCCAGATGCCGGCCACCAGGGACATGGCGCTGCTGCCGAAGCCGGACAGCAGCGAGATCGCCACGAACAGACCCGCGTTGCGCCGCATGAGCCCTCCAGGTTGAGCCGAGTTGACTCACATCCTGATTCTTGAGCCAGGCTCAGGCAATGGCGTCGGGTGATGTCAATGGCTCGTTGACAGCACGGTGTCCACCGTCGACGCTATGACTCGCACCGGTGGCGGTCGCCGGTCGCCCGCGGCTTCGAGGTCGGCGCGGAGGTGCAGGGCCAGCGCGTAGAGCGAGCCCGGGGCGGCGTCCAGGGCGGCCTCCACTGTGCTCCGAACGAGTGCCGCCCGAGGAAAGCGGGAATCCCACCGCCGGTCCGCCGCGATCCAGCGCCCGAGGTCGGCCACCGCGCCCCGCAACGCCGCGATCTGCGACGGGTAGCCACGGTCGAGGTCGTGTCGCCGAGCACGTCGCGCGGCCGCCAGGCGCTGACGGCGCTGCTCGGCGGCCTGCCGGCTGCCGAGCCCCAGCGCCGTCGCGACCTGCGCCCAGGTCGCGCCGTCGTGGCGCGCCCGGTCGATCAGCTCCGCCTCCCGCTCGTCCAGGTGGGCACGAGCAGCGCGCACCTCAGCCAGGCCGGCCAACGGCGTCGTCGTCATCCGTCAACATTACATTGACAGTTCGGTGCGGCGGACCCCCGAGCGGGGGCGCGCCCAATCTCCGGGCGACGCGAGCCGCCCCAGGCATGGGGCAGCTCTACAGGCAGCAGAGGGGGGCCTGCCAGCGGCGTCGAGACGGTGCCGACGGTGGCTACCGGACGCCCAGCCCTGCGATGAGGATCTCCACCATCCGGCGCGCGTCGTAGCGGGGGTCGCCCGCGCCGATGCAGAGGTTGCCGACGCCGCGCAGCAGCTCGACGGGGCTCAGGTCGGTGCGGATCTCGCCCGCCGCCGCGGCCGCGTCGAGCAGTTGGGCGCACACCGGCACCAACCGGTCGAGGAAGTAGCCGTGCAGAGCCTGGAAGGCGACGTTGTCGGACTGCAACGCCTGGGCGAGACCGTGCTTGGTGACCAGGAAGTCGACGAAGAGGTCGATCCACCGCGCGAGGGCGGCGTACCGGGTGCCGCTGGCGGCCAGCAGCGTCGGCCCGGCCTCGGCACAGGCCTCGACCTGGTGTCGATAGACGGCCACGATCAGGTCCGCCCGCGTCGGGAAGTGCCGGTAGATCGTGCCGACGCCGACGCCCGCCGTGGCGGCGATCTCGCGAACGGGCACGTCGACGCCGGACGCGACGAAGGCCGCGGCGGCGGCGTCCAGGAGCGTCGCCTCGTTGCGCCGCGCATCCGCCCGCTTCCGCGGTCGCGGTGACGTCGATCCGCTGTCGATGTCGGCCACTGCGCCCGACCTCCCATGATCACTGTTGGCAAACGGAACAGTGTTCCGTATATTGGTTAGCGGAACATGGTTCCACTTGTTCAGGATGCCAGAGCAGGTGGGCCACGGCCAACCACGCCCCTTGAGCACGGAGGAACAACCATGCAGTACCGCACCTTGGGTCGCACCGGCGTCCAGGTCAGCACACTCGTGCTGGGCGCCATGAACTTCGGCAAGCTGGGACGCACCAGCCAGGACGAGGTCACCGCGATCGTCGACGCCGCCCTGGAGGGCGGGGTCAACCTGATCGACACCGCCGACATGTACAGCCAGGGCGAGTCGGAGGAGATGGTCGGCCGGGCGATCACCGGCCGCCGCGACGACATCGTGCTGGCCACGAAGGCCGGCATGCCGATGGGCGACAGGCGCGACCACCGGGGCAGCTCACGCCGCTGGCTCGTCACCGAGTTGGACAACAGCCTGCGCCGCCTCGGCGTCGACCATGTCGACCTCTACCAGATCCACCGGTGGGACCCGACCACCAGCGACGAGGAGACGCTGTCGGCGCTGACCGACCTGCAGCGGGCCGGAAAGATCCGCTACTTCGGCTCGTCGACCTTCCCCGCGTACCGCATCGTGCAGGCCGAGTGGACCGCGCGGGAGCACCACCTGAGCCGCTACGTCACCGAACAGCCCAGCTACTCGATCCTGCAACGCGGGATCGAGACCCACGTCCTGCCCGTGACCGAGCAGTACGGCCTCGGCGTTCTGGCGTGGAGCCCGCTCGCCTCGGGCTGGCTCTCCGGCGCGGTCCGGGCGGGCCGGGAGATCACCACCAGCCGGTCGACGCTTCTGCCGGAGCGCTTCGACACCGCACTCGCGGCCAACCAGGCCAGGATGGACGCCGTCGAGCAACTGGCCAAGGTCGCCGACGAGGCCGGCCTCACCATGATCCAGCTCGCGCTCGGGTTCGTCACCGCGCACCCGGCCGTGACCAGCGCGATCATCGGTCCCCGCACGATCGACCACCTGCACTCCCAGCTCGCCGCCGCGGACACCGTGCTCTCCGCCGACGTGCTGGACGCGATCGACGCGATCGTCGCGCCGGGCGTCGACCTCGCCGCACACGAGAAGTTCGACACCCCGCCCGCCCTGCTCGACCCGGCCCTGCGCCGTCGCTGAGCCCGGCGCGGGCACGTCATTGGGTCACCGACGCCGCTCGGCGGGCCGGTGACCGGTCGCTCAGCCGGCGGCCAGGTGTTCGCGGACGCTGCGGGGGCGCATGTCGGTCCAGGTGCGCGTCACGAAGTCCAGGCACTCCTCGCGGCTGCCGGCGCAGCCGGCGTCCCGCCAACCGTCCGGCACCTCCTTGTGCCGCGGCCACAGGGCGTACTGCTCCTCGTCGTTGACCACCACGCGGTGTTCGTCAGCCATCGGGATTGCCTTCCTCGTGTCGGGCCAGGTGCAGCTCGCGGGCGAGACTCTCCGGGGACAACGCCCGGATCTCCGCGAGCAGGTCGGTGAGGTCACCGTCCGTGGGCGGGGAAACCCCCGGGGGTACGGCGGGAGCGGGCCGCGCCAGCGCGGCGACGGTACGGGCCATCGCGGCGGGGGTGGGTGACTCGAAGATCGCGGCGGGCGGCAGGTCGACACCGAGCGCGTCGCGCAGTCGCGCCACCACCCGGGTGCCGAGCAGCGAGTGCCCGCCCAGCTCGAAGAAGTCGTCGTCGGGGCCGATCTCGTCGACGCCGAGCAGGTCCACCCAGATCCGCCGCACCACCTCGTACGGCTCGTACCCCGTCGAGGCCGTCGCCGCCACCGATCCCGCCGTCACCGATCCGGCCGGGGCCGGTGGCGGCGGCGCGGTGACCGGCGTGACCTCGTCGGGGGCAACGGTTCCCGGCCGGTACGCGTCAACCCAGTGCCGGTCACGCGCGAACGGGTACGCGGGCAGGGGTACCCGACGTCGTCCGTCGGCGCGGCCGTCGGGCCAGCGCACCGGGGCCCCGGCGAGCCAGAGCCGGCCGACGGCCCGGGCGACGGCGTCGTCCTCGCCGGTCGGCGTGCGCTCGGCGGGCAGGCTGGTCACCACCGGCACCCCCCGTGCGGCGTCGTGCTGCCGGACGAGGGTGGCCAGGGTGCGACCGGGGCCGACCTCCAGCACCGCGTACCGCTCGCCGAGCAGCAGGGTGGCCGCGGCGGTGAAGTTGACCGGACGGCGCAGCTGGCGCACCCAGTAGTCGGGGTCGGTGGCCTCGTCGTCGGTGAGCCAGCCGCCGGTCACGTTCGACACGACAGGCAGGGTGGGCGGACGCAGCGGGACCTCCCGCAGGTGCGCGGCGAAGCCGGCCAGGGCCGGGTCCATCAGGGCCGAGTGGAACGCGTGGGAGGTGCGCACCTCCCGACAGGCCACCCCGCGCCCGCGCAGGTCGGCGGCGAGCGCGGCGACGGCGGCGGTCTCGCCGGAGACGGTGGTGAGGCGCGGCGCGTTGGCGGCGGCCACCTCCACTCCGGCGGGCAGCAGCGCCGTCACCTCGTCGACGCCGAGGGCCACCGAGAGCATCGAGCCCGGCGCCTGGGCCTGCATGAGCCGGCCGCGGACGGCGACGGTGGCGAGCGCGTCGGGCAGGGTGAAGACACCGGCCAGGCAGGCGGCCACGTACTCGCCGAGGCTGTGCCCCGCCATCGCGGCCGGACGTACGCCCTGGTGGCGCAGCAGTTCGGCGAGGGCGTACTCGACGGCGAACAGGGCCGGCTGGGTGAGCCGGGTCTCGTCCAGCTCGGGCGCGGCCGGGACCGCGTCGCCGGGTGGGCAGAGCAGCGCGCGCAGGTCCACGTCGAGGTGCGGGCGCAGCAGGTCCGCGCAGCGGTCGAAGGCCGCCCGGTAGACCGGTTCGGTGCGGTAGAGGGTGCGGCCCATCCCGGCGTACTGCGCGCCCTGGCCGGGAAAGAGCAGCGCCACGCCGGCCGGCGTGCCGGTGGCGACGCCGGTGCGGACCAGCGTCGAGTCACGGTCGGCGAGCTGGGCGGCGGCGGTCGTGGCGTCACGGGCGACGGTGACGAGCCGGTGGCCGAACTCCCGTCGGGTGCGCGCGAGGGTGTACGCGACGTCGGCCAGCGGCACGTCGGTGTGCTCGCTCAGGTGGGTGGCGAGTTGGTCGCGGGCCCGGTCGAGCGCGTCGGCGTCCCGAGCCGAGAGCACCAGCAGATGCACGGACGGGCCGTCGCCGGCGCTCGGCTCTGCCGGTTCGGCGGCCTGGAGCACGACGTGGGCGTTGGTGCCGCCGATGCCGAAGGAGCTGACCGCCGCACGGGACGGCGTGCCCAGGTCGGGCCAGGGCTGCGCGGTGGTCGGCACGTGGAACGGCCCGCCGGCCAGCTCGGGGTGCGGGTCGGTGCAGTACGGGCTGGGCGGCACCACCCGGTGATGCAGCGCCAGCGCGGCTTTGATCAGCCCGGTCACCCCGGCGGCGACGTCGAGGTGACCGAGGATCGACTTGACCGAGCCGAGCGCGCACCGGCCCTCGCCGGCGCCCCGGAACGCCTCGGCCAGGGCGCGCAGCTCGATCTGGTCGCCCAGCTCGGTGCCGGTGCCGTGCGCCTCGACGTAGCCGATCGTGGCGGGGTCGACCTCGGCCACCTCCTGGGCGGCCCGGATCGCGGCGACCTGACCGTCCACACCGGGCGCGGTGAAGCCGACCTTCATCCGGCCGTCGTTGTTGATCGCGGAGCCGCGGATGACCGCGTACACCGTGTCGCCGTCGTCGCGGGCGTCCGCCAGCCGGCGCAGGACGACCACGGCGGCGCCGTCGCCTCCCACGGTTCCGGTGGCGCGCACGTCGAACGGGCGGCAGTGCCCGTCGCGGGACATGATGCCGCCGGCCTCGTACCGGTAGCCGGTGCCGGTGGGCAGCAGGACGTGCGCGGCGCCGGCGAGCGCGACGTCGCACTCGCGGGCGAGCAACGCCTGCGCGGCGAGGTGCACGGCGACCAGCGACGACGAGCAGGCCGTCTGCACCGCCACGGCGGGTCCACGCAGGTCCAGGTGGTACGCCACCCGGGTGGGCAGCGAGTCCTTGTCGTTGGCGAGCATCAGCTCGTACTCGGAGACCGAGTCGAGCCGCGGGTTGCGGAACAGGTGGTGCAGGAGGTAGCCGCTGGCCGCGGCGGCGGCGTACACGCCGACCAGCCGGTCGGGGTTCCCGGCGAGGTGACCGGCGCGTTCCAGGGCGGTCCAGGCGGTCTGCAGGAAGAGCCGCTGTTGCGGGTCGAGCAGCCGGGCGTCGCGGGGCGAGTAGCCGAAGAAGCCGGCGTCGAACCGGTCGATGTCGGCCAGCGCGCCGTGCGCCGGCACGTGGTCGGGGTGCCGCCGCTCCTTCTCGGTGAGGCCGGCGGCAGCCAGCTCCGCGTCGGTGAACCGGGTGATGGTCTCCTCCCCGGCGAGGATCCGCTGCCACAGCTCGTCGATGTCGGCGGCGCCGGGAAAGCGGCCGGCCATCCCGACGATGGCGATCTCCAGTCCGGTCTCCTGGTCGGTCACGCTCGTCCCTCCCCCGCCGGCACCGGGCGGGCCCGGCGGGCCCGGTCGGCCAGCGCCTGCTTGCGTTCGTCTCGTCGCCGGCCACCGGCCGGTGCGGTCGTCGGGGCGGCCGTGCCGTCGAGGAACCGGGCCAGCAGCGCGATGGTTGGATAGCGGAACAGCTCGACGGCGGGCACCGGTCGGCCCAGCCGTTCGGTGAGCCGGGTCTGCACCCGCGCCAGCAGCAGTGACGTGCCGCCCAGGTCGAAGAAGTTGTCGTCCGCGCCGACGTCGTCGAGCCCGAGCACCTGCCGCCAGGTGTCGGCGATGGCCCGTTCGACAGCGCCGTCGGGTGCCACGTACGCGGCGCCGAGGTCGGCGCGGGCCACGGTGGGGGCGGGCAACCGGGACGGGTCGAGCTTGCCGCTGGACGTCACCGGCAGGTCGGGGACCACCACGAAGGCGCTCGGCACGAGATAGCGGGGCAACCGCCGGAGCAGGCTCTGGCGCAGCTCGTCGATCGCCAACCCGTCGCCGACGAGGTAGCCGACCAGTCGTCGGCCGCCGGGCACGTCGGTCCGCACCACGGCGGCGGCCCGGCGCACCCCCGGGCACTGCCGCAGTTGGGCCTCCACCTCACCCAGCTCGATCCGATAGCCGTTGACTTTGACCTGGTTGTCCGCCCGGCCGAGGAAGACCAACTGCCCGTCGGCACGCCAGCGGACCAGGTCGCCGGTGGCGTACATCCGTTCCCCCGGTGTCGGCGCGTACGGGTCGGGCAGGAAGCGCCCGGCGGTGAGCGCGGGGTCGCCGTGGTAGCCGCGGGCCACCCCGGCCCCGCCGAGGTGCAGCTCGCCGGGCACCCCCGGTGGCACCGGCCGCAGCTCGGTGTCGAGCACGTAGGCGCGGACCCCGGTCAGCGGCCGGCCGATCGGCAGCTCGGTGTCGGTGGCCGCGCAGTGGGCGGCGGTGGCGGTGACGGTGGCCTCGGTGGGGCCGTACCCGTTGATCAGGAGCCGGTCGCGCGACCAGGCGGCGGCGACGTCCGGGGCGCAGGGTTCGCCGCCGACGGTGAGTATCCGCAGGTCGGGCACTGCGGCGGGGTCCAGCGCGTCGAGGACCACCGGCGGCAGGTCGGCCACCGTGACGCGGTGCCGGGTGAGCGCGGCGGCCAGGTCGGGGCCGGGGGTGCGCTCGTCCGGGCCGAGCAGGCGCAGCGTGGCGCCCGCCGTGAGTGCGGTGACCACATCGGACAGCGCCACGTCGAAGCTGATCGAGTGGAACTGCAGGACCCGGTCGCCGGCCCGGACGCCGACCAGCCGGGCCTGCGCGGCGGCGAGGTTGCTCAGCCCCCGGTGGGTGCCGAGGACGCCCTTGGGCAGCCCGGTCGAGCCGGACGTGTAGATCAGGTAGGCGGCGGCGTCGGGGTGGATTGCCGTCGGGAGCGCGGCGTCGACGGCCGGCGGCCGCTCGTCGAGGCGCAGCAGGGGCACGCCGGTGGTGGGCAGCGCCAACTCCGCGTCGGCAGTGGTGACCACGAGGGCGGCGGCGGAGTCGGCGAGCAGGTGCGCCAGCCGGGCCGCCGGCAACTGCGGGTCCAGGGGCAGGTAGACCCCACCCGCCCGGAGTACGGCGAGGAACGTGACCACCCAGTCCGGGCCGGCGGGCAGGCAGACCCCGACGGTCGTCTCGGCCCGCACGCCCCGGGCGGCGAGGGTCCGGGCCAGGCGGTCGGCCCGCGCGTCCAGCTCCCGGTAGGTCAGGGCCTGATCGCGGTACGCCAGGGCGACCGTCTCCGGTGCCGCCGCGGCCCGGCGGGCGACCAGCTCACCCAGGCTCGGCTGGCCCTGCGGCGCGGGCGCGGTGGCGGCCCAGCAGTCGACCAGCTCCCGTCCGGCGGGCACGTCGAGCAGCGGCAGCCGGTCCACGGGGGTGTCCGGGGCGGCGAGCGCGGCGGTGAGCAGGGTGTCGAGCTGGTCGGCGAGCGCCCGGGCGGTGGACTCGTCGAAGAGCCGCGTCCGGTACTCGATCCGCCCGTCGATGCGGCCCTCGTACGGGATGACGGTCAGCGTCAGGTCGAACATGGACGTGCCGGTGTGCGTCTCACCGCTGGCCAGCACGTTCACCCCGGGCAGGGTCAGCCGCTGCTCCCAGCCGTCCTCGACGGCGAACATCACCTGGGCGAGCGGGTGCCGGCCGGCGTCGCGGACCGGGCGCAGCTCCTGTACCAGGGCGTCGAACGGCACCGGGTCGGTCAGCGCGGTCAGCGCGGAGTCCCGCAGCCGATCCAGCAGCGCGGCGAAGGTCAGTCCACCGTCGACCCGGCTGCGCAGCACCAGGGTGTTGACGAAGAAGCCGACCGCGGTCTCGCTGTCGAGCGTCTGCCGGTTCGCCACCGGGGTGGCGATCAGCAGGTCCGGCTGCTGGCTTCGGCGGTGCAGCAACGCCGCCCAGGCCGCCGCGAAGATCATGTACGGCGTCGCGCCGGTGCGGCGGCCCGCCTCGGCGACCCGGTCGGCCAGCTCCGGTGGCCAGGAGAACTCGATCTCGTGGCCGGCGTCCTCCAGCTCGGCCGGGCGGGGCCGGTCGGTCGGCAGGTCGAGCCCCGGCGGCGCACCGGTCAGCGCGTCGCGCCACCAGTCCAGCCGCCGGGCCAGCTCGGTCGGGCCGAGCAGTCGGTCCTGGGCCAGCGCGGCCGGTACGTCCCGGGGCATCGGCGGCAGCGCCGGACGCCGCCCCTCCCGCAGGGCCGCGTACGCCGTCGACAGCTCCTCGAAGAGCAGACCCATGCTCCAGCCGTCACACACCACGTGGTGCAGGGAGAGCAGCAGCGCGAAGTCGGTGGGGCCGGTGCGGCACAGGGTGGCCCGCACCAGCGGCCCCCGGGCCAGGTCGAAGGGACGTACCGCCTCGGCGGCGGCGTACCCGTCGATCCGCTCCGGCGCGACGTCCTCGACCACCAGCGGCAGACCGGTCGGCGGCAGGACGAGCTGGTACGACTGCCCGTCCAGCGGCACGAACACCGTGCGCAGCGCCTCGTGCCGCGCCACGACCTCGTCGAGCGCGCCGCGCAACGCGGCCACGTCCAGCTCGCCGCGCAGGTCCACCCGGTGCGGCACGTGGTAGGCCGGGCTGTCCGGGCGGAGCTGCGCCAGCAGCAGCATCCACTCCTGGGCGGCGGTGAGCGGGTGGATGCCGTACCGGTCGCCGTCGGCGCGGATCGCGGCGAGGAACGCCCGCCGCCGTTCGGGCGGCAGGGCGTCCACGCGCTGGCGCAACTGCACGGGCGTGAGGGCTCCGATCATCGGGCGATCCCCTGTTCGAGCTGGTCGAGCAGGCCGGCGAGGTCGGCGGGTGGCGGCCCGTCCGACGCGACCGGCAGGGCCGCTTCGGTGGGCTCGACCGGCACCCCGCTGATCTCGTCGGCCGCGGCGGCCAGCCCGGCCACGGTCGGGTGGTCGAAGATCAGCCGCAGCGGCACCTCCGCGCCGATCGCGGCGGCGAGCCGGGAGCGGACCCGGGTCGCCTTCAGGGACCGCCCGCCGAGGTCGAAGAAGTCGTCGTCGCGGCGGCGCACCGGCACACCGAGGACGTCCTGCCAGATCTCGGCCACCGCCCGCTCGGTGGGTGTCCGCACAGCGGCAGCGTCGTCGCCTGTCGCGGCGGCGTCGGGCGCGGGCAGCGCCGCGACGTCCACCTTGCCGTTGCGGTTGAGCGGCAGCCGCGGCACCACCACGAACACGGCCGGCACCAGGTGGTCGGGCAGTTGCTCGCGGGCCCGCTCCCGGACCGCCTCGACGCGCACCCCGTCGTCGGGCACGACGTACGCGACCAGTCGGGCGTCCCCGGCGGCGTCGCGGTCGGCGCGCACGATCGCGTCCCGCAGCAGCCCGCCAGCGCGTAGCGCCTCGGTCACCTCGCCCGGCTCGACCCGATACCCGCGGATCTTGACCTGGTGGTCGGAGCGGCCGACGAACTCGATCAACCCGTCCGGGCGTTGCCGGACCACGTCGCCGGTGCGGTAGAGCCGACCCCCGGTGCGCGGCCCGAACGGGTCGGGCACGAACTTCTCGGCGGTCGCGTCGGGGCGGCCGAGGTAGCCGCGGGCCACCCCGTCCCCGCCGATGAACAGCTCACCGAGCACGCCCGGCGGCACCGGTTGCAGGAGCCGGTCCAGCACGTACACCCGGGTGTTGGCGACCGGGCCGCCGATCGGCACGATCGGGTCCGCGGCGGTGAGCCAGGCGCAGTCGTACGTCGTGGTGTAGGTGGTGGCCTCGGTCGGGCCGTACCCGTTGACCAGCGTCGTGTCCGGGCAGGCCGCCCGGAGCCGGTCCACTGCCGTCCGGTCGGCCTGCTCGCCGCCGAACGTCAGGTAGCGCAGCGCGGCCAGGGCGTCCGGCGCCTCGGTCGCCACCTGCCGGGCCACGGACGTGGCCAGGAACATCATCGTCACGCCGGTGTCGCGCAGCCGGGCGCGCAACCGGTCCGGCACGATCACGTCGTTGATGTCCAGGTCCGCCAGGCAGGCGCCGTTGAGCAGGGCGCCCCACACCTCCAGGGTCGCCGCGTCGAACGACATCGTGGCGGCCTGTCCCATCACGTCGTCCGGGCGTACGTCGACGAAGTTGGTGTCGCGGACCAGCCGGACGATGTTGCGGTGGCTGACCCCGGTGCCCTTGGGGTGGCCGGTGGAGCCCGACGTGTACATGACGTACGCGAGCTGGTCGGGATGGATGGTCACCGCCGGCAGGTCCGCCGGGCGGTCGTCGGCCGGCAGCCGGTCCACGACGATCCGGGGCGTGTCGTCGTCCGGGAGCCGGTCGGCCAGCGCGGCGGTGTGCAGGATCGCTCCCGGTGTGGCGTCGCGGCACATCAACGCCAGCCGCTCCGGCGGGTATCCGGGGTCCAGCGGCAGGTACGCGGCGCCGACCTTGAGCGTCGCCAGCGCGGCGATCACCCAGGCGGTGGTGTCGGCGAGGCAGATGCCGACCAGCGTCTCGGCGCCGATCCCCAGCCGGCGCAGACGCTCCGCCAGGTGGTTGGCACGCCGGTCCACCTCCCGGTAGGCGAGGACCCTCTCGCCGTCGCGCAGCGCGGGCGCGTCCGGGGTCTGCCGGACCCACTGGGCGAACAGGTCGGGCACCGACCTTTCGCGCGGGTAGGCGGTGTCGGTGGCGTTCCAGTCGATCACCACCTGCCGTTCCGTCGCCGGGTCGAGCAGCGGGAGGTCGGACAGGCGCGCTCCGGGCCGCTCCTGCGCCCGGGCGAGCAGCACGGCCAACGCCGCCCCGATCGACGTCGCGTGTGGGTGGTGGCTCACCGTGGCCGCCGGGCGTTCGTCGGTGTCGTCGATCAGCAGCCGCACCGCACCCCGATAACCGGGGGGCGCCTGATCGGAGCTAATCGATACCACCGGCCGATAGTCGGGAACCGTTTCGGGCAATTCCGCGTCGTGCTCCCGGGCCTCGCGCAGAGCCGTTCGGACCAGGTCCCGCAGCTCGGTCCACGTGGGATCCTCGGGCAACCGGACCCGCACGGGCAGCCAGCGTCCCGGGCCGGTCGGCGCGGCCGGCGTCTCGGCGAGCAGGTCCCGGCCGCCGACCCAACGGTGCAGCAGCGCGAACAGGCCGGCCAACGAGCTGACCTGCGGCTCGACCGAGTCGCATGGCAGATCCGCACGGGCTTCCCCGGCAGGGGCGGTCGGTGGCGCGAAGGGCAGGTCCGGCGGCTCCGGGAGGTCCGTGAGCTGCCGTTCCCAAAAGGCGGAAAGGCCAGGGAAAACTGTCTGTTCGGTCATCGGATCTCAGCTCCGATCGGCGGGCGACACGCAATGCCGGGAAGTCTGGACCGCGCCCGTGCCAGTTGCTTGTAGGGGCCGTTCGGGTGCCGTTGCGGCGGTCTGAGGGAAACCTGAGTGCGCGTTTATGCCGATAGCGCATTGCAGTCAGTAAGTACACCGACTCTTTTGGTTATGGCGATGCCGCTCGATGAAGACAATGATCGGGCCCGGGGGGAAGCCACGCCGGGGGCGACGACTCGTAGTGCCCGGTTGTCTCTTCGCTCGCCTGAGCCTCCACGAGAGAACACAGGAGCGGTGAATGTCCGGAGACAATGTCAACCATGCCTGGCGCCCGTCGACGCCGGCTCGCAGCGAAGGTGGGGACGAGGCATCGACCGCAGAACGACACCCTACGGGTGGTGACCCGGGTCGGGCGCTGCGCCGCCTCGCCTCCGCCGGTGACCGCGCGGCCGCGCACCTGTGGCTCGCCACCCAGCCCGACCTGCTGGCCGCGACACCCGACCCGGCCGACGCACCGGTCGCGGAGATCTGGCGCGCGGCGCTGCGGCACCACCTCGCCGGGGAACCACACCTGGCGACGGCCCGCCTGGCGACCGCGCCGATCGGCGCGACCGGCCCACACGCCGTGCAGCTGTACTGCCACGCGGCGGTGCACCACCTGCTCGACGACGACATCGAGCGCGCCAGCACCGACGTCGAGGAAGCGGCGCGTGCCGCCCACGCGTGCGGCGTCCCGACCGCCCACCAGGCGTACGCCCGGGTGGTCGTGCTGCTCGCCGCCGCCACCGGCGACGCGGCGGCGACCCGCGGGCGTGTGGAGGCGACCGACGGGCTGCGCCGCGCGGACGCCGGCCTGTTCCGGTTGATGGTCCACCTGGACCTGGCCGGCCACCTGCTGTGGGCCGGCGACGCCGCCGACGCGCTGCGGCACGCCGAGGCTGCCGTCCGACTGACCGAGGTGGCGGGCGACACCGGTTTCGAGCCGTACGCGCTGACCCTCACCGCAGTGGCGAAGTGTCAGCTCGGCCGGTTGGAGGAGGCGCTCGCCGACGGCGCCGCAGGGCTTCGCCTGCGGGAGCTGGCGGGAGTCGCCGCCGACGAGGCGATCTCGCTGGCCGCCCTCGGGATGGTGCACCGCCGCCGGCGGGAGCCGCGGCAGGCCCGGCAGGCGTTGGAGAGCGCTCTGGCCGCGGTGGGCAGCGGTCAGCCGCGCATCGTCTCGACCGCCTGGGTCCTGGCCGAGCTGGCGCGGATCCGCGCGGCCGACGACCTGTGCGCCGCGCAGGATCTCGCCGAACGGGCGGTCACCATGGCCCGGGAGCCCGAACGGCCGTACGCCCTGCTGGCCCGCGGCTGGGTGGCGTTGCTGCGCGGTGACACCGTCGCCGCCCACTTCGACGCCGCCGAGGCCCGCACCGGCGCGACCGTCGGGCGGCGACGCGCCACCCTCGTCGAGGCGCTCCAGCTCACCGTGCTCGCGGCGGACGACCCGCGCGCGTCCGCCGGGCTGCTCGACGACGCCGCCGCGCTCTGCCGGGAACTGGGCGACCCGGCCGAGGAGGCCACCGTCCAGCTGATTGCCGCCCGGCTACAGGGACGGCAGGCCCGCCGCGGCGCCGAGGGCGCCGAGCAGAAGCTGCGCCGCTGCGGGGTACGCCTGGACCCGGGCGTCGCCGACGGGCTCACCGCGATCACGCTGCGCGTACCGGCGGTGGTCATCCACACGCTTGGCGACTTCCGGGTGTTCCGGGCCGGCGCCGTCGTCCCGTACGGCGAGTGGCAGTCCAAGAAGGCACGGGACCTGCTGAAGATCCTCGTCGCGCACCGGGGACGCGCCGTGCCCCGGGCCAGGCTGATGGAGCTGCTCTGGCCGGACGAGTCGCCGTCGCGGACCGCGAACCGGCTGTCGGTGCTGCTGTCCACGTTGCGCCGGGTGCTCGGCACCGGACGCCGCACCAGCGGCCGGGGCGCGGTGCTGGCCGACCGGGGTTCGGTGGCGATCGACCTGGACGTGATCGACGTGGACGTCGAGACGTTCCTGACCGCCGCCGAGGAGGCGCAGGTCGCCCTGCGGGGCGGACACCCGGACACGGCCCGTGCGCTGGTCCGCGCCGACGAGCTGTACGGCGGGGACTTCCTCGCCGACGACCCGTACGAGGACTGGGCGCAGCCGCTGCGGGAGGAGGCGCAGGTCGCGCACACCAGCGTGCTGCGGGCTCTGGCCCAGCACGCCTCGGACACGGACCAGAAGCTGGTCTACCTGATGCGGCTGGTGCACCGGGACCCCTACGACGAGGACGCCCACCTGGAGTTGGTGCAGGTGCTGCGCGCGGCCGGGCGGCACGGCGAGGCGCAGCGGCGTTATCGCACGTACGTCGAGCGGATGCGGGAGTTGGGCATCGCGCCGGCCGGCGGCGAGGCGACCGACCCCGACGCGGGGCCCGCCGGGGCCGGCGGCGGGCAGCACGCCGAGCCGTCGGCCGGGGCACTGACCCGGTGGCGGGCGCCGGCCGCGCAGACCCGGCCGTGGACGACGGAGTTGGGCGGCGCCCACCGCCCGACCGGCGTCCCCGCGCAGCGGACGGGGAATCCGAGGAGGCTCATTGAGCATCCGGCCTGACCGGGCCGCCCGACCGTCGCCGGCCGCGCCGGGGCAGGCCCGCCGCACGGGACCGGCCCCGCGAGCGCGCCAGGCGGCTCACGGGACCGGCCCCGGATCGGGCGTGCCGGTCAGTGGCGGGGCTGGTAGCTCTTCGGCAGCCGCATGCCACGCTCGGCCATGATCGCCCGGACCCGGTTGGGGTAGTTGGTGATGATCCCGTCGACGCCCATGTCCATCAGCGCGGACACGGTGGCCGGGTCGTCGCAGGTCCACGGAATGATCTTCAGGCCCCGGGCGTGCGCCTCGGCCACCATGGTCGCGTCCGGGTAGAAGCGGAAGTTCGGGTCGCTGATGGTCCCGTTCTGCGGGAATCCGTAGTTGGGCGACAGGGCGGTGACGCCTGAAATGGCGGCGGCGGCCTTCACGAAGTCACCGTCGTAGTCGTCAGCGTCGATCCCGCCCAGCCAGGGGGACGCGCCCGGCTGGCCGACCTGGAGGAAGTCGTAGTTCGTGAGGGCCACCAGCGGCCACTTCGGCGCGAGCCGGTGCATCTGGCTCAGCGCACCCCAGTCGAACGACTGGATGGTGACCTGCTTCTCGATGCCGGAGGAGTGGATCTCCTCGAAGACCCGCCGGACGAACAGCTCGCGAGGCGCGGTCTGCTCGGGCGCGCCCGGTCCTTGATGTACTTGCCGACGTACGGGTACATCGTCTCACCGGCCGTGACCGGTGCGGTGTCGGCGCACTTCTGAGCGCTGATCTGGCGGTCGTGGTTGACGACCACCTTCTGGTCCTTGGTGATCTGGGTGTCCAGCTCCAGTGTGGTGACACCGAGACGCATCGCCTTGCCGAAGCCTTCCAGCGACTCCTCGGTGGTCATGCCGATGCCGCCGCGGTGGGCTTGGAGGTCGAAATGGGTCTTCCGGGGGTGCGGCGCGCTGGCGCTGTCGACGGTTGACGCGTGCGCGGCCACCGGAACGGCGAGCGCGGGCAGAACGGCAAGGCCCGCCAGAACGTGACGTAGGGACATGGTGCAAACCTCAGCTCTTTCAGGTGCAGATGCCCTGGTGAGGCTAGGTGGGAGGCGATCCGGCGCGATGACCTCGCCACAAGCGGGGTGTGAACGCTCGCCGAACCCTCGACGGCCGTGGCCGCGACACGACGGACCTGACGGGCAGCGCGGCCGCGCCGGGAGTTCACCGACGGCCACCGGATCGTCGCGGTGGCCGTCGGCGAACGTGGGCGCTAGTTGCCCAGGGTGACGTGCAGGACGCGTTCGTTGCTGTTGTTCGGGGTGCTGTCCTTGTCACCGGTGTTGGTGGTGGTGAGCCACAGTCCCCCGTCGGGCGCCGGCTCCACCGTCCGCAGCCGGCCGTAGGTGCCACTGAAGTACGTCTGCACGTTCGTCAGGCTGCTGCCGCTGATCACGGCGCGGTACATCCGCGTACCGCGGGCGCAGGCGACGTAGAGCGCGTCGCGCACGATCGCGATGCCGGAGCAGGAGCCCTCGGCGGTCGGGTAGGTGCGGGCCGGCGCGATGTAGCCGGCGGTGCCGCAGGTGCCGCTGGTGCCCTCGCAGGCCGGCCAGCCGTAGTTGCCGCCTCGTGTGATCAGGTTGGTCTCATCCATGATCGAGTTGCCGAACTCCTGCTCCCACAGGCGGCCCTGCGAGTCGAACGCGAGCCCCTGCGGATTGCGGTGCCCGTAGCTCCACACGTAGTTGCCGAACGGGTTGTCCGCCGGGACGCTGCCGTCCGGGTTGAGGCGCAGGATCTTGCCCTCAAGGGTGGAGCGGTCCTGGGCGTAGGCGCCGTTCTGCGCGTCGCCGGCGCTGGCGTACAGCTTGCCGTCCGGGCCGAACCGCAGGCGACCGCCGTCGTGGAACTTGTTGCGCCGAATCCCGCTGAGCAGGACCTGCTCGCTGGCGGTGGTGAGCCGGTCGTTCTCCATCTTGATCCGGACGATCCGGTTGTCGCTGGGCGAGGTGTGCATGATGTAGAGCCACCGGTCGCTGGCGAAGGTCGACGAGATCGCGAGACCCAGCAGGCCACCCTCACCGTCGGTGCTCTGCACGTTCGGCACGGTGCCCACTGTGGTCTTCGCCCCCGTGGTGGGGTTGAGATGGATGATGTCGTGCGCGTCGCGGCGGTTGTAGAGGACGGTGCCGTCCGGCAGCGTCACCAGCCCCCACGGGATGTCGGTGTCGGTGGTGACCTGCCGCACCGTGCACACCGGGTTGGCGCAGGTGCCGCCGGTGCTCACCGAGACAGAGGCGCTGCGCGCCGAGGCGTTGTCCTGCCCGTCGCGGGCGAGGACCTGGTACTGGTACGTGGTGTTCGCCGCCAGGCCGCTGTCGGTGAAGGTGGTGGCCGGCGGGGCGCCCGTGACAGTGCCGATCTTCACGCCACCGCGGTAGACGTCGTACGCCCGGACCCCGACGTTGTCGCTCGACGCGGCCCAGCGCAGGGTCACCGTGGTCCCCGACGCGGTGCCGGTGAGCTGCGTCGGCGTGCTCGGCGGCACGGTGTCGGCCTGGCAGGGCGGCGGCGTGATCGTCACGGTGGCGCTGGCCTGCGACACGTTTCCGGCGGCGTCACGCGCGTTGACGTACAGGCCCCAACTCGCTCCGGGGACGACGGTGAGGCTGGCCGACAGGGTGCCGCCGTTCACCGAGGTCATGAGCTGGCCATCGTGATAGATGTCGTAGAACGCCACCGCGACGTTGTCCGTCGAGGCGTTCCACGCGAAGGTCACCGAGTTGCAGGTCAGCCCGCTCACCCGAGGGTTGCCGGGCGGTGTGGGCGGCTGACTGTCGGTGCTGCCGAGCGACGACGTCCAGCGCTGGTTGGCCTGCCCGTTGCACGTCCAGAGGCCGACCGTCGTGCCGTTGGCGGTGCCCCCGCCGGTCACGTCCAGGCAGAGTCCGGACTGGACACCGACGATGCTCCCGTCGGCGTTGATCCGCCAGCGCTGGTTGGCGCCGCCGGTGCAGCCGTAGATCTGCAGCGCGGCGGGCGCGCTCGTGTCCTGGCCGACCACGTCCAGGCACATCGTCGCGTCGTACACCCGCAACTCGCCGGCGGCGGTGAACGTCCACGCCTGGTTGGCCTGGCCGACGCAGTCGTAGATGTTGATGCCGGCGCCGGGTGTGCGTGAGTTGCCCACCACGTCCAGACACCGACCGGACGCCACACCGACGACGGTCGACGGGCCCGCGGCCGACGCCGGCACGCCGACCGCCACGGCCAGCAGCATCGCCGCGGCAAACGCCGGCACCAGCCGTCGTGGTCTGACTCGGGCGAAGGTTCGCATCCGTCCTCCAAGGTCGGGGCATCGAACGGCCCGACCCCACGCCGGACGACCCAGCGCCCGACCGGACCGACGAGGAAGCAACATCGACCATCAAAGATGGATTCGCGACACATGTCAACGATCTCGTTCGATCGAGGACAAACCCGATCAACGAGGTCGTCGTCGAAGTCGGGCGGTACGCGCGGCACCACCGCGGGCGCCCACGGTGATCCGATCCGGCGGCCGGACCGCCCAGCCCGCCGTGCGGGGCGATCCGGCCGGCGGTCAGCTCGCCCTGCGTGAGACCGTTGGCCAAGGTGCGGCCGCCTGCCGTCGCCGCCCGGCAGACCAGGTCGCCGCGAGCGACCCGAATCGACACCCGTCAAGGTCTGTCGATGGCGGAAGTATTGGTAGTACGTCGGCGGACTGTCAACGTTTACCGGAAAGATTGCGGAGCCGCCTGGCGACCCCCGCGCACTTGACGAACTGTCGAGCCTGGCCACGGCCCTGATCAATCTCTCCACAACGGATGCTTCGGCGAAGCCGTTCGTTGATTGGTCGGATCTCCGTCGGGAATTCCGGGAGGTTTCCGGATCACGACCGTCCGGCCGCCCTGAATGCCGAGGCGATCAGCCCCACCGCCGCAGCCACCGGATCGCCATTGCGGCGACATCCCGGCTGCTCCGGATCGGTCCGGTGACGCGAGGACAGCTCCGGGTGGCTATCGGCGCAGGTTCCGGAAATTGTTGACGCGTCGGAATTCTCGCTGTAATACTTCGATCGATTCTGGTCGATGCGATCCCGCTTCCGGCGGGTTTCGGTCGATCTCCCCACCCACCACCCACACGTCCGGACCGGACCATGCCGCCCGCACACCGGGGCACGTTCGGACCGGTAGAAGGGGCACAGATGAGCACTGTCTCCGCTGGCACGCTCGTACGGTCGAGGCGACTACGTGCGGCGCTGTCCATCCTCGCCACCGCCGTCGCGACGTGCGGCATCGTCGTCGTGGCCACCGCCACCCCGTCGAGCGCCGCCACCTGCAACGGCTACGTCGGCCTCACCTTCGACGACGGTCCGACCGGCAGCACCAGCGCACTGCTGAACGTGCTGCGCGCCAACGGCGTACGGGCCACCATGTTCAACATCGGGCAGAACGTGCAGAACAACAGGTCGGCGGCGCAGGCACAGGTGGCCGCCGGCATGTGGGTCGGCAACCACAGCTGGAGCCACGCCCACATGACGTCGATGAGTCAGTCCCAGATGCAGTCCGACCTGTCCCAGACGAGTTCGGCGATCCAGTCCGCGACCGGCATCCGGCCCCAGCTGTTCCGGCCGCCGTACGGGGAAACCAACTCGACCCTCCAGTCGGTCGCCTCGTCGCTCGGGATGCGGCAGGTGATCTGGGATGTCGACTCACAGGACTGGAACGGCGCGAGCGTCAGCCAGATCGTGTCGAACGCCAGCCGCCTCCAGGCCGGCCAGGTCATCCTCATGCACGACGGGATCCAGAACACCCGGGACGCCATCGGCCAGATCGTGGCCAACCTGACCAGCCGCAACCTCTGCCCCGGCATGATTTCGCCGTCCACCGGTCGCGCGGTCGCACCCGACGGCGCGACCCCGCCACCGGGCAGCACGACTCCCCCGCCCAGCAGCACGACCCCGCCGCCGTCCGGCGGCAGCTGCACCGCGACGGCGACGACGACGAACGTCTGGGGTGACCGGTACAACACCTCGGTCACCGTCAGCGGCACCAACACCTGGACCGTGGTGGTCGCCCTCACCTCGCCGCAAAAGGTCTCCACCATCTGGAACGGCAGCGCCACCTGGGACAGCAGCGGCAACGTCATGACCGTACGCCCCAACGGCGGCGGCAACACGTTCGGCTTCACCACGATGTTCAACGGCAACAGCAGCGCCCGACCGCAGATCCGCTCCTGTACGGCCGGCTGACACCGCGACGGTCCTGCGTGGCGTCAGCCGGATGCCACGCAGGACCAGAGCCCGTCTTCACTGCCTCGCGGCAGGAGGCGATTCGCTCGAACAGGTGCTCCACCTGGGTGATGCGCAGTACACGCTGGGTGATACCGCCGGCACCCCTGATCGAGAAGCGGGAGCCGCCCCGCTTCGCCCGGTCGGCGGCCAGGAGCAGGACGTGGACCCCTGCGGCGCTGAAGAAGTCGACAGCCGCGAGATCGCAACAGACGTCGGGGTGGCGGTCCAGGGCGTTGGTCAGCGCCGCCCCCAGCAGCGGGGCGGTGTCCATGTCGACATAGGCCGCCGGGGCGACGATCAACCGGTCGGCGGAGAACGGGGCAGACGAGTTGATGGGCTCGGTGTAACGGGCCACGGAGAAGGGCCGTTCCGGGACAGCCGGGCCCCAGAACCCACTCCGGTAGCGACGAGCGAATCGGGTCGATGTCGCCCGCGGAGGCTGGATCGCCATCTCTACCCGGTCGATCATGGGCACACGCCTCCCGTTGGAGATCCTGGACAGGATGGGCGCGTGACTTGACCCAGTCACACCGTAATGAGGATTTCCGCTGGCCGCCAGTGCACTCGTCCCCGCACGACTTGCACGCCGTGGCGTGACGGCCCAGCCGTGCGGGCCCGCCCCGAGCCGGCCCACCCCGATCACTCGACTGGGTTTTCGGACAAAAAGGCTCATCTCCGAATAACTCTCCCGTAATACCGTGAGTTGCGTGCCACTGAACCAGAGTCGCTCTGGTCGATCGCTGGCGTAACCCACATCGAGAGGATCGGACCATGCGCGACCTATCTCGTCGCGAAGTACTCAAGGCGACGGCGGCCGTCGGCGCGGGGGCCGCGGTTTTCCCCGGCATCGTGGCCGCCGGCGCCCCGGGATTCGCGGCCGACGGCGGCCCGGGTCCGTCTTCCACCGCGGAGTATCCGCCGGCGGAGCTGACCGGCCGCATCGTCCGCCCTCAGGATCCGGGGTACGCGAACGCGAGCCTCGGCTGGGACGAGCTGTTCGTCCGCTACCCGCTGGTCATCGTCTTCGCGCAGAACACCCAGGACGTGGTCAACGCCCTGACCTGGGCGCGGCAGAACGACGTCGCGCTGCGGGTACGCAGCGGCCGGCACAGCCTTGAGGGCTGGTCGAACGTCGACAACGGCATCGTGATCGACGTGAGCGAGCTCAAGTCGACCCACATCGACTACGCGAGCCGCATCGCACGGGTGGGCGCCGGGCTCAACCAGCTGGAGGCGGTCACCGCGCTCGGCGAGCACGACCTCGCGGTGACGACCGGCACGGAGGGAAGCGTGGGCCTGTCCGGCGCGACCCTCGGCGGCGGTCTCGGGTTCCTCACCCGCTACCTCGGGATGGCCTGCGACAGCCTGATCGGGGCGGAGATCGTCGTCGCGTGGGGCACCAACGGCGCCAAGGCGATCGAGGTGGACCTGCACAACCACGAGGACCTGCTCTGGGCCCTGCGCGGCGCAGGCAACGGCAACTTCGGGATCGTCACCTCGCTCACCTACCGGGTGACGCCGCTGCGCAGCGTCGCCTACCTCCAGGCGACCTGGGACGGCCTCGGCGACCTGGAGGAGATCTTCGAGACCTGGCAGCGCGTCGCTCCGTTCACCGACTACCGCCTGGGGACCCAGGTCGAGATCCACAAGTCCGAGATCCTGCTGTTCGCGGTGCTCGCTGACGGTCCGGAGGCGGAGGCGCGGGAGCTGCTGGAGCCGATCCTCTCGATCGGCAATCCCGAGGTCACCGTACAGACCGGGGGCTGGGGCGAGATCTACACGGGCTTCCAGATCCCGACCGAGGACGAGCCCGCCAACTGGAAGTTCTTCTCGCAGTTCTCCAACAGGCCGTTCCCGAAGAAGGCGATCAGCGTGGTCCGCGCCTTCATGGAGGAGGCGCCCACGGACGACAGCAACTTCTTCCTCCAGGCGTTCGGTCGCGGGGCCCAGGCGCACGAACCCCGTGGCGGCTCCGCGTTCCCGCACCGCGACGCGCTCTTCTACTCCGAGCCGGGCACCGGCTGGGGCACCCGCGGGGAGCCGGACAGCGGCGAGGCCCTCACCCCGATCGCCCAGACCTGGATCGCGGAGTTCAGCCAGGCCCTGCGGCCGTACGTCGACGGCGCCTACGTCAACGTGCCGAACATCGGGATGGCGGAGTGGGAGTCGGCCTACTGGGGGTCCAACTTCTACCGACTGCGCAAGGTCAAGGCGAAGTACGACCCGCACAACGTCTTCCAGTACGAGCAGAGCATTCCACCCGCGACCTGCTGAAGCGACGGTCCCGGGCCACGCGTGGGCGTGGTCCGGGGCCGCGTCCGCTCGGCGACGGTCGTGGCCTGTCCCGGCGTCGGCCAGCCGGAGCGAGCGGAGCGGCGCCAACTTTTGCCTTCCGTGAAAAAAGATCAGCTCCTTGTGAAAAAAGCCTCACCCCGGTGAGGATATTCAGATGCGTCGTCTCCCCCAGAGTCTCGGCCGGCTGATCGCAAGCCTGCTCGCGCTCGCCCTCGCCACGGCGGTCACCCTCCTCGCGTCCGCTCAGCCCGCCGCAGCTCACGGGACGCTCGCGATGTCCACTCCCGAGAGCGGCGCCACGGTGCAGGGGCCGTTGACGTCGGTGGCGCTGTACTTCACGGAGAAGGTCGGCGCCAACGCGTACTTCACGGTCACCGCGCCGAACGGCGTTCGTGTCGACAACGGCTGGACGTACGGGGAGCCGAAGGCGCTGACCAAGCCGGTGCGGGAGTACTTCCTGGTCGACGGCCAGTTCCAGCCACGCGAGTACACGACGGGCTTTCCGGCGGTGGTGTCGGTCGCGCACCTTCCGGCGGCCGGCCAGTATTCAGTGAGCTACCTGTCGGTGGCCTCCGACGGTGACGCGGTGCGCGGCACGATGACGTTCCGCTACACCGGCCGGGCGACCACGGCACCGCAGGGTTGGCAACCGCCGACCCAGCAGCCCGACCCCGCGCTTCTGGCCGCCATCGACCAGCACGCGTCCACGGGGCAGCAGCCGGTGGCCTCGGCGGCGCCCGCCGGATCGCCGAGCACAGCGCAGGCGGCTCCCGCCGTACCCTCGGATGGGCGAAGCGGCCCGGGCGCGCTGCTCTGGGTCGGCGGGGCGGTCGCGGTCCTGGCGGCGGTGGCGGGCTTCGTCGCGTGGCGTCGTCGCTCGTCGACGGCGGGTGGACCGCCTGGCCGGGCCCGCCCGTCGAAGGCTCCGACCGGCCGGGGTGGTCGCGTCGCACCCTCGGCACGCAAGCCCGTCGCCCGCAGGAGCGCGGCAACCGCGAGCAGGAGTGCGGCAAGCGTCGCCAAGAACGCGGCGACCGCCGGCACGAGCGCGGCGACCGCCGGCGGCGGTCGCGCGGCCGGTGGCCGACAGCGAAGTGCCGCCGTACCCGCGGCGAGCAGGAGCGGCGCGCTCGCCAGCGCGCGGAGTCCGGTCGTCGTTGAGTCCGCGCCGGCGGGACGGCCGGCGCCGTCCGCGCGGGCCCTGGCCACACCGGAGGACACGTCGCCCGCCGACCGGCCGCGGCCCGAGGCGCAGGACAGCAGCGTGGTAGGCGCGTCACGGCTGACCAACACCCACCTGGCGCTGCTCGTCGGCGGCTTGGTGGTGGCTCTGCTGGCCGGCTTCGGGCTCGCCCGCATCGGCACCGGCGACGCGTCGCCGGCCGGTGACGCGCGTCGGCCCGCGGCCGCCGGCGGAGTGCCGACCGGCTCCGGGGAGGCCCTGTCGGCCGGGAACGGGCACGACCACGCGCCCGGGACCGGGCCGCACTCCCATCCGGGGGACGTCAGCGCGGGTGAGACGCTGGCGACCGGGACGACGGTAAGCGCGGGCGGTTACACGTTGCAGCCCCTGGAGCGGACCCAGCCGCCCGGCGTACGCGCGGACTACCGGTTCCGGATCGTCGGGACCGACCGGCAGCCGGCGACGCGTTTCGCCGTCGTGCACGAGAAGCCGTTGCACCTGATCGTGGTGGGTCGCGACCTGGGCGGCTACCAGCACCTGCACCCGACGATGGCGCCCGACGGCACCTGGAGCGTCCCCCTGACACTGGCCCGGCCGGGCGGCTACCGCGTCTTCGCCGACTTCTCCGTCAGCGCCCCCGACGGTCGACAGGTGCCCCTCGTGCTGGGCGTCGACCACCACGTGCCGGGCGCGTACGCCCCGGCCGCGTTGCCACCGGCCCAGGCGCAGGCGACGGCCGGACCGTTCACGGTGTCGATGACCGGGACGCCCACCGCCGGGGTGACGGCGCCGGTGCGATTCCAGCTCACGCGCACCGACGCCGCCGGGCCGGTCCAGCCGCAGCGGTACCTCGGCGCGTACGGGCACCTGGTCGTCGTTCGCGAGGGTGACCTCGGGTACGTGCACGTCCACCCGGAGCAGGAGCTCGTCGACGGCGCGGTCGCGTTCTGGCTGACCGTCCCCAGCTCCGGCCGGTACCGGGCCTTCTTCGACTTCCAGGTCGACGGGAAGGTCCAGACCGCCGAGTACACGATCAACCTGCCCTGACAGCTGGCCCACCCGGCCACGACACGCGTCGATGGTGTTGTGATGAGCACAGCATCGGCTCGGGGATTTGTCCGGTTCCGCCGCTCTGTTCCCCAGGTTGGTGGAACGATGGCTGTCGTGGGAACTGCCGATACTGCCATGCCTGCCATCTCGCCGCTTGCCGGTGAGCCGATCAAACGCGCGGATGCCGAGCGGCTCGCGGGGGTGCTGAAGGCGTTCGCCGATCCGGCCCGCCTGCGACTGCTCAGCCTGATCCAGGCCGCCCCGGAGGGCGAGGCCTCGGTCACCGACCTCACCGCGCCGCTCAACCTCTCTCAGCCGACCGTGAGCCATCACCTGCGGATTCTCACCGAGGCCGGTCTGATCGAGCGCGAGAAGCGCGGCGTCTGGGCGTATTACCGCATCGTGCCGTCGGCGATCGCGGCGATCGCCGACCTGTTGACGCCGCCCCGCAAACGGCCGACGAAGAAGACCCGCTGAGCGACCGCGGCACCGGCTTCGGTGGCGGTCGTCGTCACCGGACCCGGGCGACGGCGCCGTTGAACGACACGTCCTGCACGGACGGACGCGGCTGCGGCGCGTCGTCGGCGTGCCACCGCGCCACGGACACGACGCCGGGCTCGACGAGCTCCTGCCCGTCGAGAAGGGCCGCGAACTGCTCGGTCGTCCGGGCCTGGAACCGGCCGTCGCGGTTGTTGGCTTCGAGCTGAGCGATGGCGGCGGGCGGCAGGTATTCCCAGGTCACGTGCGAGGCGACCACGTAGCTGCCGGACGGCAGCGCCGCGATGAGCCGATCGAGGATGCCCTTGGGGTCCTCGTCGTCGCGGATGAAGTGCAGGATGGCCACCAACATCAGCGCGACGGGTTCGGTCAGGTCCAGTGTCGTGCGCAGGTCGGGATGGGCGAGGATCTTGTCCGGTTCCCGCAGGTCGGCGTCGAGGTAGGCCGTCCGCCCCTCGGGCGTGCTGGACAACAGCGCGCGGGCGTGGGCCAGGACGATCGGGTCGTTGTCGACGTAGACCACCCGTGCCGACGGTTCGATGGCCTGGGCGACCTCGTGGGTGTTGTCGGCGGTCGGGATGCCGGTCCCGATGTCCAGGAACTGCCGGACGCCGTGCTGCGCCAGGAAGCGCACCGTGCGTTGCAGGAACATCCGGTTCTCCACGGCGGCGAGCCGGATGGTGGGCATCGCGGCCGCGAGCGCGTCGCCGGACTCCCGGTCGGCGGCGAAGTTGTCCTTGCCACCCAACAGGTAGTTGTACCGACGGGCAGGGTGCGCGACGGAGGTGTCGATCCGGTCGGCCGCCGAAAGGTCTGCACCGCGTGACGTCATCCGGCCTCCCCAGCGCTGCGCGTTCTCCACAAGGTACACACCTCGTCGCCGGTGGGGAGACCCCGTCAGTTCCCGTTCAGGTCGCGCAGCTCTCGACCGTCGCCGATGCACCGCCCGGGTCCGGAGCCGGGTCCGCACGGAGTACCCCGGCGAGGAGGTCGGCGGTGGTGTGCGCCTGGATGCCGGGCTGCGTGCCGTCGACGAACCGCGCGACGACCGACCGGACGTGGCGCGCGGCGGGTTCGGCGAGGCCGTCGTAGACGGCTTCGAACAGCTCCCGGGCCGGCCGTCGGAGCCATCCCGCCGGCAGCAATTCCAGCGGCAACCGGGGGTCGAGGGTGGGAAACCGGCGGAAGGTGTCCATGACCTCGGTACGCGCCCGCACCGCCGCCGCGCCGTCGACGGCTCCGGATCGCAGCATGGGCACCAGGGGCGTCCACCGTCGCAGGAACTCCTCGTAGTGCCGACCGATCGCCTCGATGTCCCAGGCGTCGATGGGAGCGCGCTGGCCGATCACGTCGAGCGCCGCCTGTCGCCCGCGAAACACCGTGACGGCGCCGAGGGTGAACCGGGCGAGCTTCGCCCTGCCCTGCGCGCCCAGTTCGTACGGCGAAATCCACAGCCCGTCGTGCAACGGCGCGAACCCGAGCCAGCGGAGCTGGCCACGCAGGGCCCGCCGCTGGGTGCTGTGATCCTGCGGCAGGGAGAAGGCGACGAGGGTCCAGCATCCGTCCCACGCCGTGACCTCGGTGGTGGCGGCCAGGATCCACCTGCCTCCGCTGGACAGGTTCGCGGCGGCGGCGCGGCTGATCCGGTAGGAGCTGCGCCGTCCCTCCCGGCTGCCCTCCAGCACACCCCGACGGGCCAGGCGGCTGATCGCGGCGCGGGCTCCGGCCGTGCTCACCCGGGCCTCGGCGAGCAGTGCGACGAGGGCGGCGGACGGGATCCGCGCGCGGTTCCGCAGGGTGTAGTCGGCCAGCAAGGTCACCGCGAGATCCTGCGGCGAGCTGCCGGCCTGCCGCCGGGGCAGCCGCGGCGGGTCGTCCCCGTCGTCGGGATAGATCTCCTCGATGGTGAAGGGGCTTGCCACAGGCGCTCCCGGCTCGGCTCAGGGACGGTGCACCGACTGTAGACGGAGGGCCCGTGCCGCCGGGCCCGTCGCGGCGGGCACGACCACGCATGCAATTGAGGTACGTCGATTGACACTTCGGCGACCGCGAGGAACACTATCTGCTACGCGACGCCGCACGGAGCCGGGCACCGGGCAAGCACACGTAGTGGGCGAGGCGCGATCACCACGGGCAGTCGGGCGGACCCGTGACCGCCCCGCGACCACACGCAACCCGCACAGGTGATCAAAGGAGTCGTCCCCGTGAAAATCCGAAGGAAACTACTGCTCGCCCTGGTCACGTCGCTGGCGGCGGCCGGCCTGGTGGCACCCGCGCTCCAGCCCGCGTACGCCGCGTCGCTCACCGAGGTGACCAGCTTCGGCGACAATCCGGGCCGGATGCGCATGCACGTCTACGTGCCCGACACCCGCCCGACCAGACCCGCGATCGTGGTCGCCATGCACGGCTGCGGAGGGTCGGGCCCCGGCTTCTACTCCGGCAGCGAATTCGCCGCCCAGGCCGACCGGTACGGGTTCATCGTGATCTACCCGACGGCCACCCAGCAGGCCGGCTTCGGCAACTGCTTCGACACCTGGTCGGATGCCGCCAAGCGCCGCGGCGGCGGCAGCGACCCCGTGTCGATCATCTCGATGATCCGCTACGCACAGCAGCAGTACGGCGGCGACCCCGACCGGGTGTACGCCACCGGCAGCTCGTCCGGCGGCATGATGACCAACCACATGCTGGCGCTGTACCCCGACGTGTTCAAGGCCGGCGCGGCGTTCATGGGGGTCCCCTACAACTGCTTCGCCAACGCGGCGGACTATCCGCCCGGGAGCAGCCAGTGCACCGGCGGGAACATGAACCGCACGCCGCAACAGTGGGGTGACGCGGTCCGGCAGGCCTACCCCGGCTACTCCGGCCCCCGCCCGCGCGTGCAGTTGTGGCACGGCACCAGCGACACCCTCGTGCCGTACTCGCTGCTGCAGGAGACCATCGAGCAGTGGACCAACGTGTTCGGGCTCAGCCAGACACCCACCTCCACCGACACGCCGCAGACCAACTGGAACCGGCGTCGGTACGCCGACGCGAGCGGGACCGTCCAGGTCGAGGCGTACAGCATCCAGGGCGCCGGGCACAGCCTGCCCGCCGGCGGCATGGCCGCTGCCGCCGTCGCCTTCTTCGGCCTGACCGCCCCGCCGAACCCGACCACGCCGCCCCCGAACCCGACCACGCCGCCGCCCAACCCGACCACGCCGCCGCCCAACCCCACCACGCCGCCGCCCAACCCGACCACGCCGCCGCCGAACCCCACCACGCCGCCGCCGAGTTCCGGCGCGTGCCGCGTGAGCGTGGCCATCAACGCCTGGAACACCGGCCTGACCGAGAACCTCACCATCACCAACACCGGCGCCAGCGCCGTCAACGGCTGGTCGCTCGTCTTCACCCTGCCCGGCGGGCAGAGCGTCACCTCGGGCTGGAACGCGACCTACTCCCCCGCGTCCGGCCAGGTGACGGCCCGGAATGTCGCCTACAACGCCAGCATCCCGCCGAGCGGATCGGTCACCATCGGCTTCCAGGCCACCCACACCGGCAACACCGCCCGACCGAGTTCGTTCACTCTCAACGGCGCGACCTGCACGATCGCCTGACCGCGGGCGATCCCCGACGTCCACCCGGGCCGAGCTGTCCGAGCCCGTACGAGATCGAGCCGGCCCCGTCGCTTGCCGCGAC
>NZ_JBEXHY010000015.1:0-82944 GCF_040608295.1 Micromonospora sp. NPDC005197
TACTGACCCTCTCCCCGACTGACGCGCGCGCGGGCCGGACGACTCGTCCGGCCGGCGGCGGCGTTTTGCTTTGCTCACCGTCCTGAGTAGGACGTTGATGATGACTATCCAGAACTGATGAGTGGTCGATGGGGCCGCGATGACGGCGGATGCCAGGCTGCCGTTGTCCCCTTCACCTGATCAGGAGAATCATGAAGCGACTGTTGTTCCTCCCTGGCCTCGCCTCGGCTCTCGCCCTGAGCTTCCTCGCCGGTCCCACCCCGGCCCAGGCCGCGCCGGCCCAGCCCGCGTCCGTATCCGACGTCGAGGCGGTGATCGCGGCGGGGCAGGGCACCCGGATCGACGCGGCGACGCTCGCCACGAGCGGCTGCGGATCGTCGTGCGACGGGAAGGATCCCTACTTCAAGATCTACTACAACGGCTCGAGCTACTACAAGTGCGCTGACGACGCGATCACCCAGTACAGCGTCTCGAACTCCTCCGGCAGCGTCAGCCTGCGCTACAGCCCTCGTTGTCGTACGGCTTGGGCGAAGACCGCCGCGAGCGACGTGATCTTCAAGGTGGTCAGCCGCTACACCAATGGCACGCAGCGGACGTCGATGAGCGCCTTCTACCCGTCCGAATACACGAACATGGTCAATGACGCAGGGCTGGAGGCGCAGGCCTGTTTCGACCCGACCGGCCCGGGTGAAGGCTGGACCTGCACCAGTTGGTGGTGAGTCGAGCAGATGTCCACTTGGAGGGGAACGCGCCGACCGGTGCGCTCCCCTCCAAGTGCGGATGTGCGTACAACTCAGTTGTTGAGGAACTCCAAGGCGTTGGTGAGCACCTTCAGAGACTGTGTCGTTTCAGTCAGTGCCCGGCGGAGCGCTTCAACTGCTCGGTCGGACTGAGGCGTCTCGGGATCCGGCGATGCGCCGACCAGGCGAAGGTGCATCTCCTGCACCGAGGCGCCCGGATTGATGCCCAGCTCGGTGGCGAGCCGCATCTTCAACTGGTGTAGCAGCATCAGCGCTTCACCCGTGCGAGACCTTAGATGCAGAGCCTCGGCGAGCCGGCAGTGCAGACCCTCGTGGTAGGGGTAGCGCTGGACCCAGGTGCGGAGATCGGCGGTGACGGCGCTGTGTCGGCCGCAGCTGAACTCCAGCTCCACCAACGTCTCGATGGCCCTGAGTCTGGATTCCTCCCAACGGAGAGCGTCTGCGCTCAAGGCGGGCGAATCGATGCCCTCCAAGGCGGAGCCCCGCCAGAGGCCGAGGGCCGCGTTGAGGTGGCTGGCCGCGCGATCGAATTGCCCGAGTCGCTGAGCGTACTCGGCTTCGGCGCAGAGCTTGCGGAACGTGAGGCCGTCGACCTGATGCTCGCTCACTTCAAGGGAATAGCCCCGCCCGACCCGGTTGATTTGTGGGTCATGCGTCTGCCCGAAGAGGCGCCGAAGCTTGCCGAGCCGATTCTGAACCTGCTGGCGTGCGGTGCTAGGTGGCTGCTCGCCCCATAAGACATCGATGAGCCGGTCGATCGGTACCGGTTGGTTGGCATCGATCAGAAGAGCGGCGAGAAGTCTGCGATTCCGGTCCCCACCTAGAGGTAGAACCATTAAGCCCGATTTAACGGTTAATGGCCCTAAAAACGAGATTTCCAATTGAGCCCCCGTGTTGCGTTCGGTGCTTTTGCCGTAGCAAGTTGTGACTCAGCATAGTCGGTCCTGGATGTCCGTCAAGCGTCTCTCAAGATCATCTGAGTGGAAGCTCGACGCCTGATATAGGCCTCATGCCCGAATGGCTCGGCGCGGTCCACAGCCCCGTACCGAGGGGATGGATTGCCTGGGTACAGCCATCCGTCCGGTCTTCCCGCAGGGCGCTTTCGTGCTGGCGTCGACGCTGCGGCTAACGGCCGCTCGGCGGCGCGGCACGCGCTGGTCGTCCGGCGCTGCGTCGGGTGACGCCATCAGGTCGATTGGCCGAACTGTGGAGAGCTGGTGACGGCTTGATGGCCGACGGTTGGATCCTCCACTCATTCCATCGACATTGGAGGTACTGCCGTGCTGAAGAGGAATCTCGTCCGACTGGGCGCCACGCTGCTGATCTGCCTGGGGGGTGCCGTCGTCGCCCCGCAAGCCGCGATGTCGGCACCGTCGGCGACTGACAGCTCGGCCACCACGATCAGGGCGCAGGATCTGGACCCCAGCACCGCCACGATGATCCCGGCCGCGGAGCTGGCCAGTGCCGGCTGCGGATCGACGTGCGACGGGAAGAACCCGGCCACCTACAAGATCTACTACAGCGGATGCACGTCGTGCTACCACTACTGCGCGGACGATGCGACGACTGTCGCGTCGAACACCAGCGGCATCAACCTCGAGCTGCGCTACAGTCCCCGCTGCCGCACCGCCTGGGCTCGGGTCGGGTCGGACTTCTACTACCCGACCGTCCGCAGCTACTACTCCGACGGTCGCGTCCGTACGTCGTACAGCGGTTTCGCTGACGCCTACTACACCCAGATGGTGAACGACGCCGGGCTTCTCGCGAGAGCGGAAGCCTCTGCGGGCCCCACCACCTGGTGGACGTCCAAGTACTGATTCTGCCGTTCCATCGCCGTGCGGGGTGCCGCATCGGGCTGCACTTTCGCAGCAGCCCGATGCGGCACTTACCTTATGAGCCGCCGCCGGGAACGAACGCCACGGCGTCGAACCCGATGGTCTTCTCGGTGGGTGCTGACTTGAAAGAGTCGAGCCTCACGCTGGCACCGGAGCGGAGGCTGAAGTTGCCGAGCCACACCCAGCCGCCCTTGTGGTAGTCCTGGTCCACCCGTACCTGACGGGTCCGGCCGTCGCCCGTCTGGACTTCGTAGATCGCGTCATTCACGCGAGCCCCGGTCATGGGGATGTAGGCATAGATTCCGGTCCAACCGGAGTACGACGCCGGCGGTCGCCACGTTCCGATCACCTGGAACTTGACCGACCCGCGTGCTCTGGTGAACCAGTGATGACCCCCAAAGCCGTTGTCCACCTGGTGAAGGTCGATCTTCGCCGTGTACTCGTTCGGCCATCCACTCCCGAACTCGAATTTCACCGACCCGTCATTGCGTGGTCCGACGCCGCCGCAACGCGGCATGCTGGTTCCGGATAGAACGTAGTCGACCACGATCGCGCCAGACGGCAGCTGACTGGCCGTGCACCGTGGTGGATTGTGCGTGCCATCTGCCGGCTCGGAGTAGTTGTCCGGTACGTCGTAGCGAATGCCCTCGTAACCGCAGGTCTCCTCGCAATCGCTCTTCCAGGTCACGGGTTTGTGGTACCAGCACTTCAGGTCATACTGGCCAGCGCTGTTCTTGTGTAGGCAGGGCCCCGGCTTCTCGCCCTCCAAACCCGGCTCGTTCGGTTGCACCCGCTGGAGCTGGTCACAATTGTTGGTGGAATCGCAGAACGTCCAGATCTGTGGCTTGGCCTCAGAGCGCCGCAGCCGCGCCTCGATCGGTTCGCCGTTCCAGTACGCCGTGCGAAAACCAACCCCGTCGTCGCCGGTATCGATCGACTGAGCAGCCCACCCGATGACCTTCTCCTGGTAGGGCCAGTCCTGTGGATGTGCCGCGTCGCTGAACACCGGCACGTTGTCGTCTGGGTCGAGCGGGTTCCGCACGTCCAGGAACGGGTGTCGCGTCGGGTCGTACCGCGGGTTGATGGGGTTGTTCCCCCAACCCACTCCCCAGGGTGAGCCATCACCCTTGTCCGGGTAGAAACCACTGTTGTACGCCCAGGCAGCGAAGAACCAGTTCTCGATCCGGGTCGGGTCGGCGTTGTTGATCCTCAGTCCTGCGTTGTACGTCTGGTTCCACTTGTCCTGCAGGATCTGCAAGCCCGCGGAAATGTTCGCCGCGTAGTCGAGTGCAATTGCCCGCTGGTGGGTGGCCGGTCTGGCGGTCTCGCCCGGCTTCTCCTTTCCGGCCTTGCGCATACCGTCGGTCACCTGGCTGACGCCGTAGCCGCAGTCGGCCTCGTCCCAGTGGATCCGCCAGTCATCGCTGGTGTCGGAGTCGTAGTAGCGGCGGCCGTAGTAGTTGCCGATCAGCGGGTTGCCATACTCGCCGGACTCCGTCTGGGACGCCTGCCACAGGTTGGATTCCTGAGCCAGGATGCCGAGCATGACCTGGGCAGCAACATGGCCGCCGCCGGCAAGCGCGCGGGGCGGGAACATCCCCTGGGGCGAGTAGGCCGGCAGGCCGAAGCCCCGGTAGTTGGCGGGACGGCTCTGGGTCAACGCCCCGAAGATGCCGTAGTCGACGGCCCACTCGATCTGACGAGGGCGCGGATGGTAGGCGAGTGTGGCGATGTCGTTGCGCGGCACCGAACACCACGGGTCCGGGTCCTGTGGCGTGTACGGCTCCAGCACGTCATCGGCCGCGCTGGGCCCCATCGATCTGCCACTCGACGACGGTCGGGACGCGCCGATGGCTGGACTGTCCGACGTGGGGGCCGTCCCCACAGGGTTCACCTGAAAGGCGACCTCACGGCCGGACTTCATGACGCGGGCACCCAGCCGGAGAGGTGCCGGGGTGCCGACTGACACTGTCGACCCGGGCAGGCTCTCCTCCGCCGTCATCGTCCGCTCGAAGGCCAGGTCACCGTTTGTGGAGATCTCTGCCTGAACTGGCACGCTCAGTCGGCGCACCGCCGCTGGTAGCGGTTTCACCGTCTTCGGAGTGCCCGTCAGGAATACCCGACCGCTGTCGCCGCGCTCCAGGCCGAATGTGCCGATCGGACCCTCGGCGAGAGTGGTGACCCTGCTGTCGATCTGCCGACGTGCTCGCATGGCGGTTCCATCCGCCTCCAGGAAGTTGAGCCCGCCGTCTTTGTCTGCTCGGATCGCGAACGGCACGCCTCGGCTCTTCGTCACCATCCGCACCCGGCCCGCAGTGTCGACTGCGGCGAGCCTGTCGCTCAGTCCGCCGACGAAGCCGTCCCGCGTCGACACCGCGGAGGTGAACTGGCCGTTGATCTTGACCTTGGACCCCAGCGTGCCGCGTTCGGCGTCAAGCCGCAGCAGTTGGGTGCCGGGCAACCCTTCGTCGCCCTCTTGCGTCAGTGCAGCCGACTCACCCGCACCGCAGCCCGGATTGAAATACGCGAGGCTTGTCGTGACCGGAAGTTTGGTGACTTTTCCGGTCTGCAGATCGACGACAGCTGTGAAACCGCCCCGCCCGCTCAACTCGGTCTTGTTGGTGAAGCTGCGTGGGGCATAGACGACGACCACGCGGCGCCCGGACGACGTGACGCAGGCATTGCCGATCCACCGGTCGGTGTCGAAGCCACCCTCACGCAGCGTCGCAACGGTACGCCACGCATAGCCGTCGGCGGCATCCGCCACCAGCACATGAAGGCCCTCGGCGTCGCCCGCCGTGGTCCATGCCCGGTCCGTCGAAGTGCGCCACGATGCGCCCAGCAACTTGTCCCGATCGGCGCTGGGAACCGCTTCGGCCGGCACACCGGCTCCGGCCTTCGGTTCTGTCTCCGGTCGGGCCTGTGCCGCCGGAACCTGCACCAGAGTGAGGCCCACCGCACCCGCAGTCATCAGCGCCAACCGCAGGAAGGTCCCCCTCCTGATGGGGTCAACTGTCATGCCAGTCTCCTTCATCGTCGGTCGTTGCGGACGGTCAGTTCGGTCATGTTGGGGTACGCAGCCGCAATCTTGTCGACACCCACCATGTCGTAGTTGAATGGGTTCTCGTCACGTCCACTGTGAATCCGCACGATGATCCCCTTGATCAGAATTCCGGACTCGGGTCCTTCCCTGGGTATGGTGTAGACGGCTCCACCCATGTCTCCATCGCCGAACGCGATGGAGCTGCACCCGATCGAGTCGAAATCCTTGTAGAACGGGAAACCATTACATGGGCTTCCATCTTTCAGGATGTACGTGCGGCGATCAGGCCACAGGGTGCCGGGCTCGTTGATGTCGGCCTTGATCACCGATACACCCCTGGTCTCCTCCAGTTCTCCCTGGTAACTCTCAATCCATACGGTGTTGCTGCCGACGAACTCGGTCATCTCCACCCCGCAGAAGGTGCCGGTTTCGGCGCCCGAAACACAAACCTGTTGGCCGGCGATCGGCGACTCCCAGGCATCGATCTGCCAACCGTCCTGCGTCCAGCCAGTGCCGTCATAAACAGCCGGATCGGCACCACCCTTCGGCTTGGTCAAGGTGACGCCGCGGATTGGTTTATGCCAGGCTGCGTTGACGCCCGCCGTCTCGTTCACCACGTCCCCGCTGGGGTCAACGTAGGTCTGACCGGGAGTACCACAACTCGCCGGGCCGACCATCAGTTCGGTGTTCGTGGCGTCGTCCAGAATCGGGACGCCTGAGGTGCAGTGCCATTTCGTGTCGGCATCGACAACCTCGCCGGAATCAAGTCGAACACTCCAACCGCCATTGCCGCGGTTAGTGCTCGAGTTGATGATGTGTGCGCCTCCCCATGCCGGCGTCGTGTCATCCTGGCGGCTCGGACTGGGCCAGGTGACTGCGGCGGCAGCAACTCCAGCAGAGGTGCTGCGGCCATCTGACGTTCCGGTCCTCCCGCCGAGCGCGGGCAGATCCGGCTCGCGCCGCACCGTGACCGGCACGCCGACGTCCGGCAGCTGGAGAGAAGATTTGGCACCGCTCGACAAGGTGGCCGTAATACCGTCGCCCCGCACGGTGTAGGCGACAGACCGTATCGACCGGTTGCCGCTGGCCCTGATCTTCTCGGCAGCTCGAGCGAGTTCGTGGGCCGCGTAGCGGGCGGGCTCCACCTTCACCGGAACGCGCGCACCCTCCTGATCAAGCACGCGGCGCACGTCCGCCGGGACTTTGCCCCTCCAATAGACAGTCACTGTTCCTTGCCGAAGCGCCACTCCCGCGAAGCCTGACTGCCTCGCCTCGGCAGCAGTGCGGATACGTACCGCCGCTGCGGCCAGCGGTGCCTCGGCGGCCATCCGCGCGCGTTGTGCCGGCGTCGCGCCCTGGGTGTCAGCCGAGAACAGCTTGTCCGCGGCCGCAGGCGTCCGTGACGCCCTGCCCGGCTTGTCGGTACTTCCCGCTGCCTCCGCTGACACTGGCAGTACGGCGAGTGCTGCACTGGCCACGCCGGCGGTGACCAGCCACCCCATGGTTCTTACCGAACCCTTCAATCCGATCCCCTCACCGTGATGACGGGCTCGCAGGGCTCAAACGAGTCGATGCTGTGGCCCGATTGGCGCGAAGTCTGTCCGGCTGTCTCATCAATCGATCACAGCTCGGACAGTCCGAGCGCGGGGAGCAGGTCAGGGTGCGGGCGGCGGCCGGCGGGTCTCGGGCCCTGATCGCGCTGGGTTGCCACCTGATTGGACGGCTCGGGACACATGACGTACTACTGCGAGTACGGCAGGATGCCTCTCTATGAGCACCCAGTCGACGCCCGGCATCGACGACGCCGGAACCACCGACCACCCGTCCCGCTCCGATGGGTTCGTCCGCGGCCTCTCCGGCGCGATCGGCGGTCCGCTGGGCGACCACGCGACGGCCCTGGATCGGCCGGCCGGGCAGGAACGCCGGTTCTGGACCGCCGTCCGGATCGTCCTGGCGCTTGCCTGCCTCACGCTCGCGCTGCACTGGGTGCAGAAATCCCCATGCCAGGACGGCGCCTGGCAGAACAACGTCCAATACACCCGGTTCTGCTACACGGACGTGCTCGCCCTCTACTACGCAGAGGGCCTCAACGAGGGCAAGGTGCCCTACCGGGACCACCCGGTGGAATACCCGGTGCTGACCGGCTACTTCATGGGGGCGCTGGGTCTGCCGGTGCACGCCATCGGCGACGGCGACCCGAGCATCAACCAGGGTCAGTGGTTCTACAACCTCAACGCGCTCGTGCTCGGTGCGCTCGCCGTGGCCACCGTGGCGGTGATCCTGGCATTGCGCCGCCGACGACCCTGGGACGCCGCGTTGTTCGCGCTCGCCCCGGCGCTGGTGCTCACCGCCACCGTCAACTGGGACCTGCTCGCCATCGGACTGGCGGCGTTCGGTCTGCTGGCCTGGGCCCGACGACGACCAGCGGTGGCCGGCGTACTGCTGGGCCTGGCCGGCGCGGCGAAACTCTGGCCGCTGTTCCTGCTGGGGCCGATCCTCATCCTGGCGCTGCGGGCCAACCGGCTCCGCGCCGCGCTCACCGCGCTCGGCGCGGCGGTGGTGGCCGTGGTGCTGGTGAACCTGCCCGCCTACCGGGCCAACCCCGACAACTGGGGTCGGTTCTTCGAGCTGAACACCACCCGGCCGATCGACTGGGGGACGCTCTGGTACATCGGGCGCTACCTCGACGGCAAGGTCGGCAACGACCCCGGCCAGCAGGGCCCGTTCGAATGGTTGAACGCCAACATCCCCGCCCTCAACACCATCTCGTACGCCCTGTTCGGGCTGGCCTGCCTCGGCGTGGCCGTGCTGGCGCTGCGGGCGCCCCGCCGGCCGCGGCTCGCCCAGCTCGCCTTCCTGGTGGTCGCCGCGTTCCTCATCTTCAGCAAGGTCTGGTCCCAGCAGTTCGTGCTCTGGATGCTGCCGCTGGTGGTGCTGGCCCGCCCGAAGTGGGGTGCCTTCCTGGCCTGGCAGCTCGCCGAGGTCTGCTACTTCGTCGCCTTCTACGGTGAGCTGCTCGGCGCGGCGACCAGCCGGCCGGTCTTCCCGGAGGGCGTGTTCGTGCTGGCCTCGACGCTGCGACTGGCGACCGTGGTGACCCTCTGCGTCCTGGTCATCCGGGAGATCCTGCACCCCGAGCAGGACGCGGTACGGGCCACCTATGCCGACGACCCGGACGGCGGCGTGCTCGACGGCGCACCCGACGTCGGCTGGATCGACCGCTTCCGCCTACGCTCCAGCACCCCGACGACGGTCACCGAGGGGGACGTGCGGGTCTGACGCTGTGGCTTGTGCGTGCCGTACCGCGCTGGGATGCGGCACCTCCGTTACGTGCCGCCGCCGGGAGCGAATGGCACGGCGTCGGTTCCGACGGTGAGCACCTGCTCGCCTGACCGGAGCCGTACCGGAGGAGCGATCACTTCCGTAGGCCGACCGTCGTGTCCGCCTGGCCGAGTGTCCGGTCGAGGCCGGTGTCACAATCGGTGTCTGACATCGTCACCTCGGGCTCTGCACTCCGGGCGCCGCTGAACCGTACACAGAGCCGCACCGTCACCTCGGCGGGCGCGAGCCCTCCGGCGTTGCCGGTGCCGTCAAAGGCTACGTCCAGCCAGATCCGATCACCCGGCTCAGACCGGCGATCGAAGACGAACCCGTTGCGCTCCCCGCTTTCCACCAACTCGGCGATCGCACCGAGCAGCGCCTCCTGGCGCGGGGCCGACGGGTCGGCCAGCGCGTTCGCCATCGCCTGCCGGGACCGTTCCGCCTTGTCGCGGACCACAGCCGTGGCCTTATCCGTGGCCTCCTGCTCCTGGTCAGGGGCACCGCAGCCGAGGCTCGACGCGGCCAGGGCCGTGCCCGCGAGAAGGCCGAGCAGCCTTCTCGCGGGCACGGATGATGAAGGTCTGGTCAAAGCCCCATCTTTTCCTGCGTGACGTCGTTCATCACCTGAGCGTAGATACCGGCGCCACTGATCTTCGGGTGGAACGACTGCTGTGACACCCCGTAGACGTTCCACGAGTCCGGTATCGGGCTCTTGAGCGGTCCTTCCTCACCGGCGGTGAGGTCCTTGATGACACCGTTCACCGTTTCCGGTGAACCGCAGATGCCCTTGCCTGAGAAGCGCTGGATCGGGTTGCCAAACCACACCTGGACCCCCTCGGCCCTGACCTCGTTGACCGCCTCCTCCATCTTCGTCGCGAGGAGTTCGGCTGTGGAGTTGAGCCAGGGCAGTTCGGCGGCGCCGATACCGAGGACGCAATACCCTTCGACCAGCTTGGGATAGCCCATCAGCAGGATCTTGGCCGATGGCGCCTTCTTGTGGATCTCTCTGAGCACGATCTTGAGTGATTCCTTGACCGGCCCTTCGATGCGCTTTCTGGTGGCCGTGCTCACCGGCTCGGTGTCGCCCTTCAACGTGCTGTCCTGGCAGAGTTGGAGGCCGGACCCGTAGATGCATTCCTGGATCACCTTGCTGAACTCGGAGTCATTACCCCCGATAGACAGGGTGACCAGGGTGGTGTTCTCATCGAGGAAACCCTTGTCCAGTTGGGACACCTCGCCGTACGAGCCGCTGCCCGTCTTGTTGAACGCGTTCGCCGGCGGTGACTGCCCGGCGGGGACGGTACGGAAGGGCAGCAGGTTGTGAGTCCGGGCGCCCGAGCAGGCGTGGAACTGGTAATCCATCTGCGGATCCCAGGAATCGGCCCGGCTGCCGATCGATGCCGAGTTGTCCGACAGCACCGCCTGCCGTGACCAGGAGTACTTGGAGCGGTGGCAGTCGTTTTGGAACAGCGCGACATCGCCGTTGACTTGCTTGAAATCGGTCTCGCGGTAGTAGTCGGCACCACGGTTCTCCGAGGCTCCCTCGCCGGAGGAGTACGAGTCCCCGAGTGCCACCACCTGGTGACGCGGCTTCGCGTTCAGCTTCTGCACCGCGATCGCGTCCCACGCCACGTCCTCCACCCCGGTGCCGTCCTGGGTGTCGGTCGACAGCCGGACGCGGGGAGTGCCGGCGAATTTGAAGACACCCAGGGACACCCAGCGGTGCTCCTGGGTGCGTTGCAGCAGGACCCGCTTCTTGCCCTTGTCGAAGCCCTGTCCGAGGTCTACCTCGTACTCGGCCTGCCGGGTGTGCGCGCCCTGGTCGGGCATGTGCACCATCACCCGGGCCCAGCCCTGGAGTTGCTGGCTCAGCGACCACGTCCCGGACACCCGCAACTTGCCCCCCAGGTCATCGGGCCGGCGGGTGTGCGCGAACCAGAAGTGCCCCCCGAATCCGCCACCGATCTGGTGAAAATCGACCTTGGATGGGTAGTGGCCGGTGCTGTCTGCGGCGAAGTCCAGATTGAAGGTTCCGGCGTTCGTCCAGGGCCGTCCGCAGCCCGGCCGGACCGACGGGGTGCCGTCGACGACGTTGTCGATGACAAGAGCGCCGCTCGGCAAGCCCGACAGGCTGCAGTTTGGTGCGTAGCTGGTGGCATCCTCCTGGTAGGCGTACCCGGGATCGAATCGGAGCACCTCATTGCCGGCCTCGAAGCCCTCCTTCCACTTCACCGGCCGGTTGTACCAACATCTCAGGTCATACAGGCCTGCGGAGTTCTTGTGGGCGCAGGGGCCTGCGGCTTCGCCCACCACGTCCGGATCATTCGGAAGGTGCAACTCCCCTGGGTGGCAGTCGTTCGAGTCGTCGCAGAACTGATCGATCGGCGGCTTGACGGTGATCCGTTGCCGAGTGTCGTTCCACCAAGCGGCACGGAAGCCCGAGACCAACTGATCTGGGCCCTCCAGCAACTCCGGCGGGTGGCCGGCAAAACCGAGCACCTTCTCCTGGTACGGCCAGAACTGCGGGTTCGCCGCGTCGGCGTACGTGTACTCCAGGAAGGGCTCGCGGTCCGCCCGGAACCTCGGGTTGATCGGGTTGTTGCCCCAACCGACGCCCCACGGGGATCCGTCGCCCAGGTCCGGGTGGAAGCCACTGTTGTACGCCCAGAGAGCGAAGAACCAGTGCTCAAGCCCGCCGGCATCCCCGCTGTTGACGATCAACCCGGCATTTCGGGTCTGGTTCCACTTCGACTGCAAAATCTGCAGCCCGGCAGCGATGTTCGCGGCGAAATCCAGAGCGATGGCGCGTTGCTTGTACGCGGGCAGGGCTACCTCGCCATCCTTCTCCCGGCCCGCCAGCCGCATACCATCAGTGACCTGCGTGACCCCGTACCCGCAGTCTGCGTCTTTCCAGCTGATGTCCCAGTCGTCCACGTCGGTGTTGTTGTAGATGTCGCGGCCGTAGTAGTTGCCGATCAGAGGACTGGAGGTGACGCCCGGGACAGCGTGGAAGGACGCCTGCCAGAGATTCGACTCCTGCGCTGCGATGCCCAGCATGACCTGGGCCGGAACGCGGCCGCCGCCTACCAACTGGATCGGCGGGAACAGATCCTGAGGTCGGTAGGCAGACATGCCGAGGTTCTTCCAGTTGGCCTCCCGCTGCACGTAGAGCGAATTGGTGATTGCCTGGTCGATTGCCCACTCGACCTGGCGCGGCTTGGGCTGCAATGCCTGGTTGCGCGGATCGTTGCGCGGGACCGAGCAGTAGGCTTCCGCCTCCACGGGGTTGGTCGGTGAGCCTGCGGCGGCTGCCGAGGCCCGGCTACCCCCGCCGGCCGACGAGAGTTTTGGATGAATGCGCCTGCCCTCGGCGGCTTGGGCGTCCGAAGCGTCACCGGGTCGCACCTGGAAATCGACCTTCTTGCCGTTGGTCAACACGGTGGCCTGAATCTTCACCTGCCGCGGCGACGTCGGGTCCGGGACCGCAACCCGTGGGTCGGCCTGACCGGCCCAGCGGACCTCGGTCAACGCCAACTGCCCGTGCGAAGACAGCTGGGATCCGGCTGCCACCTCGACCTTCGACACGTTCTTCGGTAGTGCGTGCGTCCGGTCCGCTCGACCGGTGATGAAGGCCCGGCCACCAGCGCCAGGCGTGACGCTCAGCTTGGACAGTTGCCCTTCCGCGAGCGTTCGCGGTTCGTTCTTCGACTGAGGAACGGCAAGCCGGACCCGTACCCGGTCACCCGTGCGGTCCATGAACACGACACCGCCGCCGCCGTCCGCCTTGAGCTGGAACGGTGTTCCCGAGGTGGAGGCGACGGGCGTCAGCGTGCCGTCGCCCCGCACCTGCACCAGGCGCGAACTCCCGGCGGCCACGATGGTGCGCCCCACCGGCAGGGCAGAGGTGACCTCGGCATTGACCACGATCGGTCGTGAGAGCTCGCCTTTGCCGGCATCGAGGCGGAACAGTCGAGTACGGGTGGGCCCGTCGACCTGGTCGTTCGGTAGCTGGCCGCCCAGTTGGGTGAGGACCGCCGTCTCGTCCGCGCCGCAGCCCGGGTTGAAGTAGGCCAGCGATGACTGCACCGGCAGCTTGCGCACCGAGCCGGTCACCAGGTCGACAGTTGCCGTGAAGCCGCCGCGATCGAAAAGATCAGCTTTGTTGGTGAAGGCGCGCGGCGCGTAGACGACAACGAGCCGACGACCGGAACCGGTCAGGCAGGCGTTGCCGATCCACTGGTCCGCATCGAAGCCCGGCTCGGAAAGACTGGCCACGGTCCGCCACGTGTAACCGCTGCTGGCGGTCGCGGCGAGCACGTGGAAGCCGTCGCCGTCTCCCGACGTCGTCCACGCGACGTCCTGCGACTCCTTATAGCCTTCGGTCAGGAGATCAGCCCGACGCTGCGGATCGACAGTGAACGACGGGCTGTCCGCCGGGGGTGGCGGAGCAACCGGCGCGGCTGCTGCGAATGCCACGCCGTGCACCGACTGAGGAAGCAGCACCGCACAGGCCACCGCGGCGATGAGTAGTGCCGGAGATCGGGAACGTCGACGAGCCATCGGACTCCTCTCGGACTCGATGCGGCCGCATTCGTCTTCAGATGCCGTGCGAAAGGCCGGAACGTAAGGGCCGTGGTGGCTGAAGAACGCGCGGATGGCACCGGGGGATCAGGGAGCCCTCAGGGTGGGGTGAGTGGTCATTGCTATCTCATCGCCGTCACATCGGCCGACCGTCACGCGCCGTCGCTGAGCGTGGCTGCGGCCGATCCGGGTGCGCGGCCCGGGGTGCGTCGACCCCATTGGCTGCCAACGATGGATCTCCGCCGTGATACCGACGCCATCGGCAGGCCGCTGGGTGACCACGCCATGGCACTGGTCCGGCGGGCGGACGTGTTGCCAGGCAAACCTCAGGTAGCGAGAGGCGTCAGAGTCGGTAGACGACGGCGTCGCCGACGTCCTGGCGGGTGATGCCGAGCGACTCGACCGGCGCGTCGATGGTGATCTCCCACGGCGTGCCGGGCACCTGGCTGCGGAGCAGCACCACCGTGCGGACGCCGAACGTCCGCAGGTAGTCGACGCTCGTCTGGTCGGGGAACGACTGGCTCACCCGACGGACGTCGTCGAGCTGCCGAGGCGTGAAACCGCTGCCGCCGTTCACGACGTCCGGGAACCCGTCGGTCGACCAGAGCATCACGTGCTGGTCGATGCTCTGGTTGCTGGGCAGCACCAGCAGCGGTCCCTCTGCCGCGCGCATCGCCGCCGGCTGGGCCGGCACCACCGGATGCGGGGTGGCGTTCAGGCCCTCGAGTGTGACCAGCAGCAGCGGCAGCAGGGTGGCCATCCGCAGCCACGGCCCCGGCCAGGACGGGATCCGCTGCGCGGCCAGCTCACGGACCCGGTCGGTGAGGGCGGTGACCGCGCCCGCCGCGAGCAACGCGAGCAGCAACGTGGTCCACAGCATCAACCGGCCCGGGGTACGCAGCGCGTTCCAGCCCGGCGCGTGCTCGAAGAGCGGCACGTAGGTGAACGTGCCGTCGAAGAAGCGGGTGCCCATCGCGAAGGCCATCGTCACCAGCACCCCGACGAGCAACAGCAGCCGGTGCCGTAGCCGCCAGACCGAGAAGAACAGCCCACCGGCGGCCAGCGCGTAGAGCACGAAGCCCGGCAGCAGCGTCATCTCCGGATGCCACGGCAGCGCCGCGCGGGCGCCCTCGTGCAACCCACCCCAGACTCGTGATTCGGCCGGCGCGGTCACGAAGCCGGACGCCGGCGGCGAGAAGATGCTGATGTCGCGGATCGTCCGCTCGGCGTACGGGTGCAGTTCGGTCACCTTGAAGTACGGGAACGCCATCAGCAGGCCCACCCCGGCGAAGAACACCCCACCGACCACATCGGCCACGAGGAGGCGGCGGCCGAACGGCAGCGCCCGGCCGGACTTCAGCCGGCGAACTCCGAACAGCACCGCGACGACGAGCACCGCGCCGGCCAGGAAGTACGCGAACGGCAGGCCGATGCCGAAGCCGAGGCTGACCTGCCAGGCCGCCACCAGCCAGCCGGCGTACACCCAGCCGTCGTGCCGCCGCTCCGGGCGGTAGCCGTGCCGTAGCGACCAGCCGTGCCCCCGCGCGAGCATCGCGAGCGCCAGCGGGATGCCACCGTTGGAGAGCACGTGCAGGTGCCCGGCCTGGGCCAGCAGCCACGGCGCGTAGGTGTAGCCGACCCCGGCCACGGCGGCGCCGATCCGACCGGCACCGAGCTGCCGGGCCAGCGCGTACGCTCCGAGCGTGGCGAGCGCGTGCGCCAGCACGAACATGATGTTGTAGCGCAGCACCGCGTCCTCGGGGCCACTGCCGAGCATCCCGGCCGGGGCGTAGCCGAGCAGCGTGTCGGAGAACGCGAAGCTCCACAGCTCCGGGAAGAACGTGTTGGACTGCCACAGTCGCGCCGGGTCGGCCAGCAGGATGTGCCCGGACCACGCCATCTGCCACGCCTGCAGGCTCGGATCCCAGGTGTCCTGCGGAAGCGTGTAGCGCGGGTAGCGCAGCGTCGGCCAGGTCATCAGCACAGCCAGCGCCAGCGAGGCGAGGGTGGCCAGGGTCCACTCGTGGACCAGGAACCGTCCGACGGCGCGGGCGACTCGGCTGAGTCGGCTGGGCCGCGGCTCCGGCGCCGAGGCGAACGCCTCCCAGCGTTCGGCCTCGACCGGCTTCGCGTCGCCCGGCTTCGCGTCGCCGTTGGCCTTCTGCGGACCGTCGGCGTCATCCGCCTTCGTACCCTCGGCCTCGTCGGCGTCCTTGACTGCGACGTCCTTGACCGCGGCGTCCTTGACTGCGACGTCCTTGAGCGCGGCGCCCTTGAGCGCGGCGCCCTTCGTGCTGCCGCGCTTCGTGGCGGATTTCCTGCCGCCGACCTTGGCGATGTCGTTCTTCGTGGCGTCGCGCTCTGGTCGGCCGTTCGGGGCGGTGGCGCCCTCGGCCCCAGCGGCGCCGGATGGCGTGTCATCGGCGCGGGTCGGGCGGTCCGCGTCGGTGTTGGCGGTCGCGTCGGTGGAAGACGTGGCGGTGGCGGAAGCCGGCGGGACGGGCGGGTCCCCGGCGCGCGTCGGCGCCGGTCGGCTCGGGGCGTCGTCGGTCGGAGTGGGCCGGGGGTTCCCGGGCTGTCCGGTGGTCATGCGGCCGGGCGCTCCGTCCCGAGCTGCTGGCGGAGGAAGTCGATGTCGGCCGCCTGACCGGACACGCCGCCCGGGGTCTCGACGACCACCGGCGCCCCGGCGGCCCGGATCACGGCCACCACCAGCTCCGGGTCGATCGTCCCGCCATCCAGGTTGTCGTGCCGGTCCTGGCCGGAGTTGAACGCGCCCTTGGAGTTGTTGGCGTGCACCAGATCGATCCGACCGGTGATCGCCTTCACCCGGTCGACCAGGCCGAGCAACTCCTCGCCACCGGCGTACGCGTGGCACGTGTCGAGGCAGAAGCCGACCTCGTGGTCGCCGATGGCGTCCCAGAGCCGGGCCAGCGCGTCCAGCCGGCGGGCGCAGGCGTTGTCGCCGCCGGCGGTGTTCTCGATGAGGACCGGGACGCCGAAGCCGCCGGAGTCCGCCGCGTACGCGAAGGTCTTGCGCCAGTTGTCGAAGCCGACCGCCAGGTCGTCCCCGGCGTTGACGTGCCCGCCGTGGACGATCAGGCCCTTGGCGCCGATCGCGGCCGCCGCGGTCGCGTGCCCGAGCAGCAGCTTGCGGCTGGGGATCCGGATGCGGTTGCTGAGGGTCGCCACGTTGATGACGTAGGGCGCGTGCACGTAGAGGTCGACCTCGGCCGCGCGCAGCCGCTCGGCGTCCTCCCGCGGCTTGGGGGCCTTCCATCCCTGCGGGTCGGAGAGGAAGAACTGCACGGTGTCGGCGGACCGGGCGGCCGCCTCCGCCAGCGGGTCGGTCGAATCGACGTGGGCTCCGATACGCATGGCAGCGAGCCTACGTCGCGACCCCGACGGCTGCGGCGACGGCTGGCGCGGTGTCGTCGCTCGTCGCGTCACCCCGGCTGCTCGACGATCGTTGATGGGATGGAACCCGGCGAGCACGGCCCGGGGCTGCGCGTGGCGGGTCCGCCGCGCATGGCAGTCGGCGCTCGTCGGCCCGAGAGCGAGGTCATCCCCGCGGCGCGGCCCGGCACCGCGGGGGCGACCCCTCGACGTACCAGATCTCCGCCGTTGCAGAATCTCGGAAAATTCCGCCTTTTGCCCCGACAAGGGACGAGAGTCGTTGTATCGTCAGATAACAACACGATAAAGCTCCGCGGGGCGTCTTCGGTCCAACCTCATCGGTGTGGTCGTTCCTCCCCAGGTCCCACCCAAGGAATGCGGACGGGACGCTCCGCGGCCTCGTTGACGGGGGCTCGCCACCGACCAGTGACGGTCGGGTGGTGGGCCCCCGTCGGCACGCCCGGGGCACTGGCCCGACCACCCCGGGCATGATCGTCCGGACCGGGTATCCTGGTCAGGTTGTCCGCGTCCGGCCGGGTTCCCCCGGCACGTGCGGGCAGCGACGCACGACCTCCTGCCACGGAAGGACCGTGGCCGCTTAGCCCACAGGAGGTGAGCACGTCTTGCGTCATTACGAGATCATGGTGATCCTCGACCCCAGCCTCGAGGAACGCACCGTCGCCCCGTCGCTCGACACGTACCTGAACGTGATTCGGACCGCGGGTGGCTCGGTTGAGAAGACGGACGTGTGGGGCCGCAGGCGCCTCGCGTTCGAGATCAACAAAAAGGCCGAGGGCATCTATGCCGTCGTCGACCTGCAGGCTACGCCTGCTGCCGTGGCCGAGCTGGACCGTCAGCTCCGGCTGAACGAGTCCGTGCTGCGCACCAAGGTCATCCGGCCGGAGATGCGCTAAGCATTCAGTCCGGCATTCAACCCGGTTCGCCCGGATCAGCCTCCGCGACTCTGTCGTACGGCTCTGAGAGCCTGTACGACGAGACGCTGAGTGCGCGAGGAGATGGTCATGGCAGGAGACACCACCATCACGGTCATCGGCAACCTGACCGATGACCCCGAGTTGCGGTTCACCCCGTCCGGTGCGGCGGTCGCCAAGTTCCGGGTCGCTTCGACGCCCCGTTTCATGGACAAGACCACCAATGAGTGGAAGGACGGCGAGCCGCTCTTCCTGGCTTGCACCGTGTGGCGTCAGGCGGCGGAGCACGTCGCCGAGTCGCTGCAGCGGGGCGCCCGCGTGATCGTCTCGGGCCGGCTGCGTCAGCGGTCCTATGAGACCCGCGAGGGCGAGAAGCGCACCGTCATCGAGCTTGAGGTCGACGAGATCGGCCCGTCGCTGCGCTACGCCACGGCGAAGGTGCAGAAGATGTCCCGCTCCGGTGGCGGTGGCGGCGGCTTCGGTGGTGGCGGCGGTGGTGGCCAGGGTGGCGGCGGAGGCAACTTCGACGACCCCTGGGCTTCGGCCGCACCCTCTCCCGCGCGTGCCGGTTCGGGCGGCAACTTCGACGAGGAGCCTCCGTTCTAATGGCGCCGAGCGCCCGCGATCGCAAACCAGGAGCAAGGTCAATGGCCAAGGCTGCGGCACTTCGCAAGCCGAAGAAGAAGGTGAACCCGCTCGACAAGGACGGGATCACCTATATCGATTACAAGGACACGGCGCTGCTGCGCAAGTTCATCTCCGACCGCGGCAAGATCCGCGCTCGGCGGGTCACCGGCGTGACCTCGCAGCAGCAGCGGCAGATCGCCCGCGCGGTCAAGAACGCCCGCGAGATGGCGCTGCTGCCGTACACCGCAACGGCCCGCTGAGAGGAGGCACCGATATGAAGATCATCCTGACTCAGGAAGTGTCCGGCCTCGGTGCCCCGGGCGACATCGTCGAGGTCAAGGACGGCTTCGGCCGTAACTACCTGCTGCCGCAGGGCTTCGCGATCGCCTGGACCAAGGGCGCGGAAAAGCAGGTCACGGTCATCAAGCGGGCCCGTTCGGCCCGCGAGATCCGCGACCTCGACCACGCGAACGAGGTCAAGGGTCAGCTCGAGGGTCTCAAGGTCAACCTGAAGGCCCGCGCCGGCGACGGCGGTCGGCTCTTCGGCTCGGTCACCTCGGCCGAGATCGTCGACGCCGTCAAGGGCGCCGGCGGCCCGGTCCTCGACCGCCGCCGGCTGGAGGTGCCCGGTCACATCAAGTCGACCGGCACCTACCCGGTGAAGATCAAGCTGCACCCCGAGGTCACCGCGTCGTTCAACCTGAACGTCGTTCAGGGCTGACGACCAGCTGCACCACGACGAGGGCCCGCACCGAGCGATCGGTGCGGGCCCTCGCGCATGCCCTGGCGTGCCCGGCTCGCCGTCAGCCGATCGGTTGACCGGTCACCGCGCTGATCAGCACCGTGGACAGGCCACCGCCGACCACCGCGGCGGCCAGCGCGATGGTGGCCGACCGCCACGTCGTGCCGACCCGCCGCAGCAGGGCCGCCACCACCAGACTGCTCACCAGCGCCAACCCGAAACGCGGCGAGCCGGCCAGCAGCGACTCCAACGCGCGTGACCGGGCGGAGTCGCAGCCACCGCCGCTGATGTCGGTGACACACCCGGCCGGCGCCTGCCCGTCCAACGTCAGCAACCACAGGAAGATCAGCACTGCCGGCACCAGGTAACAGGCGGCGGTGTAGAGCAGCGGCCGGACGGACCCACCGGGATCCGGGTCGAGCAGGTCGTCCTCCAGACGACGCGCCCAACCGCCCGTCGCCACCGACTCCACCCGCCGTCGGACCGACGCCGCGCCGACCGGCGGCCGGTCCGACCGACGCCGGGCGCCATCAGGGGGTACGGGAGCACTGCGCGGTCGCGGAGCCGTGTAACCCACCACCGGCGACCGGGGTGCCGACGTCGTCGCATCCATCCAGCGCGGATCGTCGCCGGACAACCGCGTGCCGGACCAGAAACCGTTGTCCCGGCTTGACCACCCCTCGGCCGCCGTGAACCGGTCGGAACGGGGTGGGAGCGTCCGGTCCCACTGGTCGTCCTCGACCGCCGAGCGTTCCCACTGGCCGGTGCGGTCCGACCGCTCCCAGCCACCGATGTTCTCCGCCTGCGACCACTGCTCGCTCAGGTCGGCGCCGTCCGGGCCGGCCGGCGGCCAGGCGTGCACACCCGAGGCGTCCCACGGGTCCACCGCGGGCGCGTACGACGGGTCCGGCTCCGCCGCCCGCTCCGATCCGCGTTCCCACGGATCCACCGCCGGACGCGTCCAGGACTCCTCCGCCGCCCGTCGGCTGCGCCGCGTCGGCCGGCTCGGCTCCGGACGAGACGTCCCGTCGGCCGGGTCGGACTCCAGGTCCCCACCGGACCAGATCACCTGGGGCCGGCCGACGGGCGCACGGCGGGGACGACGGTCCGGGACCGCGCCGGAGACCGGCTCCTCCTCTGCCGCGTTGGCACGCCGACGGCCGGCGTACCCCCCATCCTGCGGTCGGTCGAGCGTCCACTCCCGGGTGTGGTCCGAATCGGGGCCCGCGCCGATCGCCGGCCGCTCACGCCAACCCGTCTCGACGGCACGCCGTCGGGCACCCGTCGTCTCGGTGCTTCGCCAGCCGCCCCCGGAACTCGGACGCTCGACCTCGAACTCGGGCTCGGGCGCGTCCTCGGGCGCGTCCTCGTCCTCGTCGGGCGCGGCGTGCCGGCCACCGCCGTCGGCGTGCCGAACCCCCGACTCCAGCGCCCACCGCGGCAGGTAGGCGTCGACCGGTTCGTCCTGCCCACGGTCCAGCGCGCGCCGCCGACTGGAGGTGCGATAGCGCGCGTCCTCGTCGTACGGCTCGACCGGAGCGGGCAGCATGGGCTCACCCCACGAGGCGGTCGGCGGGCGCTCGCGCGGGCTGCCCTCCCCGCGTCCCCAGTCCCGGTAACTCACGGCCGGAGTGTGACCCTTCTGAACCGAAAGCGTAATCCGCTGTCCAGGTGTAGCCGTTCGCTGGAGATAGTACGGGAAGATCGTGTCACAGAACCGACCGAAATATTCTCCTCCACAGGCTGGGGACCGCGTTTCAGCAGCTCAGCGGCTTGTGGCCGAGAATTCCCCAACCGTTGTCCACAGCCTGTGCACACCCTGCGCACATGCTTGTGCACCGGTGTCCACAGGTTGTCCCGAGGCCCGTCCACCGGGCTTGTTGAGTCGCTGACCTCGGGGTCCGTATGGTTGGCCCTCGACCGCCGGCGCGATGGCCCCCGATCGACCGGCCTGGTCGGAGGAGAACTGTCGTACCCCGGCGGTAGAGCTGGGACCGGATCCGACGCAGTGGAGGGGGGACCCGTGTCGGTCACCGACGACAGGCGGGCGGAGTCACGGCCCGGCGGCGGCCAGCCGCCCGTGCAGCGGGACGGCCAGTTCGACAAGACCCCGCCCCAGGACGTCGCGGCCGAGCAGTGCGTCCTCGGCGGCATGCTGCTCTCCAAGGACGCCATCGCCGACGTCGTCGAGATCCTCAAGACCAACGACTTCTACCGGCCGGTGCACGCCACCATCTTCGACATCATCCTGGACATCTACGGCCGGGGTGAGCCGGCCGACTCGATCACCGTTGCGGCGGCACTCGCCGACTCCGGCGACCTCGTCCGCGTTGGCGGGGCGCCCTACCTGCACACCCTCATCGCCAGCGTGCCCACCGCCGCCAACGCCGCCTACTACGCGCGGATCGTCAGCGAGCGGGCGGTGCTGCGCCGGCTGGTCGAGGCCGGCACCAAGATCGTGCAACTGGGCTACGGCACCGCCAGCGGCGGCAGCCGCGACGTCGACGACGTCGTGGACCTCGCGCAGCAGGCCGTCTACGACGTCACCGAACGGCGGGTCAGCGAGGACTTCGCGGTCCTGGCCGACATGCTCCAGCCGACGCTCGACGAGATCGAGGCGGTGGGTGCGCAGGGCGGGATGATGACCGGTGTGCCGACCGGCTTCACCGACCTGGACCGGCTGCTCAACGGCCTGCACGCCGGCCAGTTGATCATCGTGGCCGGCCGGCCTGGTTTGGGTAAGGCGCTCGCGCTCGACACCCCTCTGCCGACCCCTGACGGCTGGACCACGATGGGTGAGGTCAAGGCGGGCGATCAACTACTGGCGGCGGACGGCTCCCCGACCACTGTCACACACGCCTTCGACGTGATGCACGACCGTCCCTGCTACGAGGTGGAGTTCTCCGACGGCACCGTCATCGTGGCGGACGCGGAGCACCTGTGGAAGACGACCACCCGAGCGAGCCGGCGCCAGAGCCCGGCGCGGCGGACGCGGCACTGGTCCGAATCGTCGCTGACCAACCTACGGGCGGCCCACGAGACGCTCGGCGCCGCGGGAAACCAGCCGATCACCCTCTTCGACACGCTCGAGCAGGTCGGGCCGGAGTTCCGGCATGTCCTGCACACGGTCGCGCGTCGTCAGGTCGGGTCGACCGGCCGGATCACCCGCCCCATCGTCCGCAACGGCAAGACAAGGAACTGGACGGCGCCCGGCTACCCGGCCGGTCCGCTGGTGAACGCGCTTCTTGAACGGGCTGAGCGGGAGGTCAACGCAGGCAGCCGGGTCGACCATGATGGCGTCGTCACCACTGCCGAGATCGCGGCCACGCTGCGTACTGACACCGCAGACCGACGGCTCAACCATGCCGTACGGAACTGCGCCCCGCTCCAACTCCCGGACCGCGATCTGGTGGTTCCGTCCTACACCTTAGGGGCCTGGCTAGGGGACGGGCACACCGGCGCCAGCCGCTTCACCACCGCAGATCCGGACATGCTCACGCACGTCGAGGCGGACGGCTTCGCCGTGCGGCCCAGCGGGCCGATGGTCTACACCATTCTGCTGCAGCCCACGCCGGTTGCTCAGGCGCACGGCGTCTGCGCGGACTGCGGCGTTTCCACCAGGGCGTTGGTTGAGAGGCCGGCGACCAGGAGGTGTGCAGACTGCCGGCACCGCAACGGTTCCTTCCTCGGGTTGCTGCGTCAGATCGGGGTAGCGGCGGACAAACACATCCCTGATGTGTACCTACGCGCCTCCGAGGCGCAGCGCCGGGCGCTGCTGGCTGGCCTGATGGACACCGACGGCACCGTCGCCCCCACCGGTAACCTTCAGTACACGTCGACCTCGAAGCGACTGGCAGAGGACGTACGCGAACTCATCGTCAGCCTCGGCTACCGCTGCACGGTCAACGTGAAGCAGGTTCGCGGCCGCACAAGCGAGTCGTCGATCGCGTACACGTTGAACTTCTCCACCCCCGACGTCGTCTTCCGGCTCAAGCGCAAGCAGGATGCGCACGTCGAACGCCGCCGTATCACCTCCGACGTCCGGACGACCTCGCGGCACATCGTCGACGTTCGTCCGGTGCCGAGTGTGCCGGTCCGGTGCGTCACGGTCGACAACCCCGAGCATCTCTACCTGGCCAGCCGGGCGATGATTCCCACCCACAACAGCACGGCCAGCATGGACTTTGCCCGAAATGCTGCGATTCGGGCCAACCAGGCGGCCGCGATCTTCTCGCTCGAAATGAGCAAGGTCGAGATCGTCATGCGACTGCTCTCGGCCGAGGCGCGGGTGCCGCTGCACGTGCTACGCAGCGGGCAGCTCTCCGACGACGACTGGACCAAGCTGGCCCGCTGCATGGGCGAGATCAGCGAGGCGCCGCTCTTCGTCGACGACACGCCGAGCATGAACCTGATGGAGATCCGGGCGAAGGCCCGCCGGCTCAAGCAGCGACACGACCTCAAGATGATCGTCGTGGACTATCTCCAGCTGATGACCTCGCCGAAGCGCACCGAGAGCCGGCAGCAGGAGGTCGCCGACCTCTCCCGTGGTCTGAAGCTGCTGGCCAAGGAGGTCGAGTGCCCGGTCATCGCGGTGAGTCAGCTGAACCGTGGCCCCGAGCAGCGCACCGACAAGCGCCCCCAATTGTCTGATTTGCGTGAATCTGGCTCAATTGAGCAGGATGCCGACGTTGTCATCCTTCTGCACCGCGACGACTACTACGACAAGGAGTCGCCGCGGGCGGGGGAGGCGGATTTCATAATTGCTAAGCATCGGAATGGGCCAACCGACACGGTGACGGTCGCGGCCCAGCTGCATCTCTCACGTTTCGTGGACATGGCTATCGGATGAGCACTACGGCTTCTCGTCTGTCGGCGGCGCAAATCCAGGCTGTTGTTGAACGTGCGGGAGCGGTGAGACTCTAATCCGAATTGCGCATTCGTACGGAGTCAGCAGGCAGGCCATTCGTGGTCTGCTCAGACGACGGGGCGTGCCAGCCCGGTCGAGGGCAAAGTTGACCGAGCCAGAGCGCTCGGAGGCGGTCAGGCAGTACACCGAGGGTCTATCTATAGCCGAGGTGGCGAAATACTTCGCCATTACGGAGCCCGGGATGCGCGGCCTGTTGGTCCGCCGTGGCGTCGAGCTTCGCAGGACCGTGCACACTCTTCGACACGACGCATTTGATGTACTGACACCGGAAGCGTGCTACTGGCTCGGGTTTCTTTTCGCGGACGGATGCGTAACGTACCGGGAGGGCCACCTCCCGCAGATCTCGGTGGGCCTCGCTCAGCGAGACCGCGACCACCTTGTCTCGCTGCGCACCTTCCTGGGTTCGACCAGCAGCATCTCCGCGCCAAGCCCTACTCATGAATCGTGCCAGTTTTCGGTGCGCTCTGCTCGCTTGGCGGAGCGCCTGATCTCTCTGGGGAGATACGATGGTCCCCTCGGCGAACAGCTCGACGAATCACGCGACTTTTGGCGTGGCGTCGTCGACGGCGATGGATCAATCGGCAGTTACCGCCGACCGAAGCCGAGCGAATCGACGTTCTCGCAATTCAGGCTGGTAGGCAGCAAGCGTCTGCTTGAGCCGTTTGTGACATTTTTGCGAAGGCATGACATCAACGGCCTTTCTGTTCGTCCGCACAAGACGATCTACACGATCGGAACGACATGCGGACCCGCCGAGAGGATCGTAGCTCTGCTGTATGCGGAAGCAACAGTTGCGTTGGCTCGCAAGGCGGAGGCGGCGAAAATAATGTTGGGTCGCTGATTTCTGATCCGCTTGATGTCCTGAGCCGTCGGCGGCGAGGGCTTCAACCGAGCAGGGGGAACCAGCCCGCCGCCTCACCAAGCTCCACCCGGTCCCGGTCGGTGAGCGGGATTCGCCCGGTGGCCTTCAGCAGGAACTCCTGGTCGTCCCATCCAGCGGGGCGGACCGCGTCGTCGCTCAGCAGGCCGTCCATCGTGGAAACGGCGATGCGTACCGCCGTTGGGCCGGGTGGCGGCGCGTCCGACAGCTCCGGCGTCAGGTCGAGGTGGTGCACGACGGCCTCGGTGGTCAGGGTGGCGAGGAAATCCGGTACGCGCAGCACGTGGCCCTGTGTGGTCACGTACCCCTCGGGGTCTGCCGACGCGGCGGCGCGGACCGCCGCCGGGGCGGTCTCTTCCCAGAGCCGGACGATGCCGGTCGGGCGGTCGAAGGCGGACGCCGACCGGCGGACCCACCAGGCGTGCCGAGCGGCCTGGTCATCGCCGCCCGGGAAGCCGCGCCAGTAGGACACGTCGTCCACGTCGGCGGGACCGTCGACGGGGCTGGCCAGGGCCACGAGTGCCCGCTGGGCGTCGCCGAGCACGTGCAGCAGCAGGTCCGCGACGAGCCAGCCCCGGCAGCGGGTCGCTCGTTGCAGGCGCGCGTCGTCCAGGCCGTCGACCAACGCCGTGATGCCGTCGTACGCCTGGGCGAGAGCCTCGTCCGGCCGGATCTCGGTCATGCGATGCAGCCTCGCATGACGCACCTCGGCCGCCAACCATCGACGGCGTGGGTGGCTGGGCCACGAGTGACGTGCCTCTGAGTCACAGCCGCGACTCAGAGGCATGTCACCTGGGATGACTCCGCGGTCGGGCTCAGCCGAACATCTCGTCGAGGAAGCCCTTGCGCTTCTTGTGCCGGTAGTGGCCGTGGTAGCCCTGGTGCTGCTGACCGTAGGCAGGCGCCGGCGGGTAGCCGTGCACGGGCGGCGGGGGCGGCGGCGGGGGGACCGCGCCGTAGCCGGGCTGGTGCTGCGCCGGGGCGGGCGGCGGCGGGTAGCCCCCCGGCTGCTGGACGGGCTGCGGCGGCGGGCCGCCGGCCTGCTGGCGGCTCCAGTTGGCCTCTGCCTCGAACAGCTTCTCCAACTCGCCGCGGTCGAGGAAGATGCCCCGGCACTCCCCGCACTGGTCGATGACGACACCGCTGCGCTCGTATTGACGCATCTCGCCGTGACACTTGGGACAGGTGAGGCTATTCATCACCCGACGGTACCTGGTCGAGCTAAGCGGTTGCTGTGAGCGCGTCGGTGACCTCGTCGTCGGAGACCTCGTGGAAGTCGTCGTAGTAGACGCTCACCGCGCCGAAATCCGACGGGCGCTGCGCGCAGACGACCTGGTCGGCCTCGGCCGCCAGGAGTTCGTACGCCTCCTGCGCGCCGACCGGCACGGCCACCACCACCCGGCGCGCGCCGAGTCGGCGGACGACCTCGACGGCGGCGCGGGCGGTGGCGCCGGTGGCCAGACCGTCGTCGACGATCACGGCGACGCGCCCGGTGAGGTCCAGCGGTGGGCGACCACCCCGGTAGAGCCGCTCGCGGCGCTCCAACTCGACCTGTTCGCGCTGGCTGACCTCGGCGATGTCATCGCTGCTGAGGCGGCTGGCGATCGCGTCGTTGAGCACCTGCACCCCGGCCGGGCCGAGCGCGCCGAAGGCGACCTCCCGGGCCCAGGGCATACCGAGCTTGCGGACGACCAGCACGTCGAGGGGGGCGCCGAGCCGTTCGGCGACGACCCGGGCCACCGGTACGCCGCCGCGGACGAGGCCGAGGACGACCGTGTCCGGTTCGCCGACGAGGGCGGTGAGCCGCTCGGCGAGCACCCGGCCCGCCTCGGCGCGGTCGCGGTACGTGGTCATGCCTTCAGGTGTACGCCGTGCGGCGGCGTTTCGCCCGCCGGTTAGACCGATGTGGTCCGACCGGGCAGCCGGTCGGGCCACGGGGTGGTCGGTGCGGTGTCCGGGCTGTGCAGGGCGGGTGCCCAGGTGAGCAGGGCCAGCGGGTACAGCAGGTACCCGAATCGGGTGGAGGGCATCAGCGCGATCGCGGCGAGGAGTCCGTACCCGCAGATCAGCGCGGTGGCGGCGGCCGTGCCCGGCGGGCGGCGCGCGAGTCGGACGGCGATGGCCACGCCGGCCGCGACCAGCAGGGCGGCGGCGATCAGCCGGCCACCGGGCAGCGTGGCGGCGATCAGCTGACCGGGGAACGGAGACTGCGCCGGGCTGGTGACCAGGCCGTGCCCGAGCGGGAAGCGCAGCACGTTCTCGGTCAGCGCGTCGCGGTCGACCAGCAGGGCCGGGAGCAGGGCGGCGACGGGTAACCCGATCGCGCCGGCCGCGACCCGGGCGCCGGCTCGCCGGGTCAGACCCCAGACGATCAGGACCAGGGCGATCGGCCAGGCGAACAGCTTCAGCGCGCCCGCCAACCCGACCGCGAGGCCGGCCCGGCCGGGCCGACCGGCGGCGGCGAGTGCGAGGGCCAGCAGGCAGAGCGCGAGTACGGGCATGTCGTCACCGCCGGTGGCGAGGGTGAGCGCGCAGATCGGCAGGACGGTGGCGGCCTGCACGCCCCGCAGCAGCGCGGCATCGGACCGGCGCGCCCCGACAAGAGGGCCGCCGACGGTGCCGCGCGCGGCGCGCAGGGTGGCCACGGCCAGGGCGAGCGCCAGCGCGGTGCCCACCGCGAACCACACCCGGGCATCGGTCCACCAGGTGTCGGCGAGTGCCCGGGGCAGGCCGAACAACGCCATGCCCGGTTGGTACGGCGTGTATCCGAGCAGTTGTTCACCGGCCGGCAGGGCGGCGATGGCGTCTCGGCCGAGGTACGGCGTGCCGTGCTCCAGCAGGCGGATGCCGGCCTGCTCGACGACCAGCACCTCCTCCTGCGCGCGGTCGGTGCGTCCGGTGGCCCGCTCGGCGCTCTGCCAGAGCACGGGTAGCAGCGCGGTGCTCGCCCACGCGAAACCGGTCACCGCCCAGCGGGCCGGAAGGCCGGCCGGTCGGGTCGCCGGGTTGCGCCGACGCAGGAGGAGTTGAACGATCACCGCCAGCGTCGTGACCAGGTAGCCGACGGCGGCGACCGCACCCCAGGCGCGGTGTGGCGGCAGGGTCGACGTGACCGCGGTGATCGCCGCGAAGACGGCCGACACGGCGTAGAGGCCCAGGTCGAGGGCGAGCCCGCCGGCGGCGGTGTCGAGCGTCCGCCAGCGGTGGCGGCGGGCGGTCGGGGCGTGGGCGATCACGGGCGCCAGTCTGGCAGACCTCGCTGCTCACGCGATTGTCCGCAGGGCTCCGGCCGGCCTGGTCACACCGGCGGCGGCGCCTCTGCTCGCCGTGTCGTGCTCGTGCGCCGCTCAGGCGGGGAGGTGGGGAAGGCGGTCGGGGCGGGAACGCCCGGCCTGACGGCGGGTCTGGCTCAGCCGGATCACCGCGCCGGTGTCGTGCAGCGGTGGCGCCAGAGTGCCGGGTTGGCCACCCGACCCGCGCTGCAACGCGGCGAGCAGGGTGCCGGCGGGCATCGGCCGGGCGAACAGGTGGCCCTGGCCGGCCACGCAGCCCAACTCCCAGAGGGCGCGTCGCTGCGGCTCGCTCTCCACGCCCTCGGCGACCACCGCCAGGTCGAGGCTGCGGCCCAGGTCGAGGGTGGAGCGGATGACGGCGGCGGCCTCGGCCGAGCTCTCCATGGTCGTCACGAAGCTGCGGTCGATCTTCAGCTCGTGCACCGGGATCCGGGACAGCAGGGAGAGCGAGGAGTAGCCGGTGCCGAAGTCGTCCAGCGCCAACCGCACGCCCTCGTCGCGTAGCCGGCTGAGCACCCGGTCGACCACGTCGAGCTGGCTGAGGGTCAACGTTTCGGTCAGCTCCAGCACCAGCCGGTCGGGCGGAAGGTCGTGGGCACGCAGCCGGGCCAGCACCGAGCCCGGGAAGCGTGCGTCGAGCAGGCTGCGCGGCGACACGTTGACCGCGACCGGTACGTCGAAGCCGGCGTCGCGCCAGTTGGCCGCGGCGATCAGGGCCTGGTCGAGGATCGCCTCGGCGAAGGCCGGCAGCATTCCCGAACGCTCCACCGCCTCCAGGAAACGCAGCGGATCGATCAGCCCGTGCGTGGGGTGGTGCCAGCGGGCCAGGGCCTCCGCGCTGGTCACCTCGCCGGTGCCCAGGTCGACGATCGGCTGGAAGTTGACGATGAACTCGTGGTCGGCCACGGCACGGGGCAGGTCGCCGCCGAGGGTGAGGCGGCTCAGGTCGGCGGTGTCCCGGGTCGGGGCGTACGTGGAGATCCGCTGCCCGGCCCGTTTCGCCTGGTACATCGCGACGTCCGCGCGGCGCAGCAGCTCGGCCATGCCGCCGCTGGCCGGGGCGACGGAGATCCCGCCGCTGGCCTCGACGCTGATCCGCATGCCGTCCAGCTCGAACGGCTCGTGCAGGGCGGCGAGCAGCGTCTCGGCCCGGTGCGCGGCCACCGCGGGGGCCGGCAGCCCGCGCAGGAGTACGGCGAACTCGTCACCGCCGAGGCGGGCCACCAGATCGCTGGACTGGGCGGCCCCGCGCAGCCGATCGGCGACCTGGACCAGCACCTGGTCACCGGCGGCGTGGCCGAGGGTGTCGTTGACCTCCTTGAAGTGGTTGAGGTCGATCAATACCAGTGCGGTCACCCCGTCGGCGTGCCGGGCACTGAGATGCTCGGTGCCCCGGTCGAGGAGGTGCCGCCGGTTTGCGAGGTCGGTGAGCGCGTCGTGGGTGGCGGCGTACGCGTGCTCGTCGGCGACGCGGGCCAGCTCGGCGTACGCCTGGGCGTTGCGGACCGCCGTGCAGAGCGCCGAGGCGAAGGTACGCAGGGTGTACTGCTCCCGCTCGGAGAGCTGGACCGGCCCACGGAAGCGCAGGCGCAGGACGCCGACGTCGACGGAGCGGTCGTGGCCTTCCAGCGGGGTGGGCACGACGGTGCCGTCCACGTCGGTGGGCGTGCCGGTCGGTCCGTCGAAGGTGATGCCGCCGGTGCCGCCTCGAACGGTGCGGCCACCGTCGCGCAGCTCGATCTCGACCTCGTCGGCGGAGAACAACTCGGCGGCCTGGGTGACGGCGGTGGTGAGCACGTTGTCCAGGTCGACCACGTTGAGCGCGTCGGTGGTGCGGGCGAGCCGCTGCCACGCCTGCTGCTCGGTGCGACCTCGGATGCGCGCGGAGTAGGCCAGGTGCAGGCTCAACATCAGTGGGGGGACGGCAAGCAGCAGTCGGGGGTCCTCGCGGAGGATGAGTAGCGTGCAGACAGCCACGATGAATCGCACGCCGAAGCCGGCGATCCGCAGGTCAAGGTTGTTCAAGAACTGACGGGAGACCGGTGTCCCGGTGGCCAGCGCGATCACCGGGATGGCCAGCAGGTCGTCGAGGAGTGCCGCCACCAGGTAGATCGCCCCGAGCAAGGTGGCCAGCTCGACCACGCCGGCCGGCGGCCACTGCCAGGGGATGGCCAAAGTGGTGATGCCTGCTCCACCAGCCACCAAAATGTTCTTGCTGACTCCGAAGGCCGCCTTGATCATCGGCAGCTTCATGATGGCTGATGCGATACCGACGCCAGCCCCGGTCGCCAGTACCACCCAGGCGGGTGGTGCCACGGCAAGCCCTATCACGATCGCCGTCTCGACCCAGGTGATGCCGTGTGTGGTCGAGCGAATTCGGATAGGTGCCATGACGATCGTGCCAAGCGCAGTCATGAAGGTCAGCGCTACGAATGTCGCACCGTCGCCTACCGAGACGGGGCGACGGGTCAACACGTTGGCCCCAGCGATGACTGTGGGAACGATTGCCATGACCACGATGAGACCGACGAGCAGCAGAAGCGACCGATCTGCCCGGGGACTCTGCGGTGACACCTGGCTCATGAAGCTCCTGTCGTCGCCCACAGTTACCTGTTGACGACAGGAGCTTACCGCTCAGTGCTACTTCGATGTCAGAACCAGTCGCTGCCGCGCATTGCATGCTCCCTCCACTCGTCCGGCCGTTTCCGTATTCCGGATCCGTTCTCGTGATGGGAGCCTAAGAGGAGTTAGGCAGTTTTAGTAGCGATAAATGTCGGTATACGCAACATTAGCCAAGCCAGCGGCCTTTGTGACGGTCTGTCCATGCCACCTGAGCGGAGCGCGGTCGTGCTGCACTGGCGATCCGCAGCTTGCGCGCTGCTGAGAGGCTATCGGCGTTGTCGCCTCCTCCCTAGTGTGGCCAGGATGTGCGCCTGGCCTCATCCGTCAGTTTGGGCTCAGGGTCAATCCGGTCGGACAGAATCTGCTCTCCGTCGCCTGGTCGGTGTGGATTTGGGGTGTCTCGTTGGGGGGTTGGCGTGCATTCTGACCACCGTTAACCTTCCCCAGTGTGATCAGCTAGACACCGATAGACGCGAATTCGGAGGGCCGGTGGAGATCAACCTGCTGGGTGGTCTGGAGGTGCTGCTTGCCGACCACAAGTTGCACCTGGGTACGCCCAAACAACGGGTAATCTTCGCGATGCTCGCGGTCCAGCCAGGCCAGTTGGTGACGTTGTCCGGCCTCATAGACGAGCTGTGGGCCGACCGTCCTCCGCGTTCCGCTGTGGCGAATGTGCGGACCTATGCGGCCAATCTTCGCCGGGAGTTCGAGACGTTAGCGCTCGCGGACGCGACTCTCGTGCGGCAGGGGAACGGCTATCGCCTCGCCTTGCGGCCGGATGTGATCGACGTCTTCCGCTTCCAGGACGAGCTTTACGCTGGCCGGGATGCTCTGGGCGCCGGCGACCTGTCGCGTGCGTCGGAACTGCTGGGCCGCGCTTTGGTGCGGTGGCAGGGTCCCATGCTCGCCGGCATCCCGCTTGGGCCCGTCCTGACGGCTCGAACCGTCGCTGCGGAGGAGGAGCGTCTTCTGGCCGTGGAACTACTCGCCGAGGTTCATCTGCGATCCGGGCGGGATGATCTCGCAATTCCGTCACTGCGCGCGGTGACTGCCCTTCATCCGCTCCGAGAGCCGACATACCTCCTTCTCATGCGGGCCCTGCACGAGCGCGGTGACAACGCGGAGGCGCTTGTCGCGTATGACGAGATTCGCAGGCATCTGATGACGGAGCTGGGGGTGCGCCCGGGGGCCAACCTCGAAAAGTTGCGGCGCAGGATCCTCACCGAGGCGCCGAGCCGGGAACCCGTCGTCACCGGCCTGAGCAAAGGCACGGCTGGGCGCCTTGCTGGGTCCCCACCAGGACCGGCGGGTGACCCGACGACGAAGCAGATGCCCACAGTCGCAGCGGTGGATCATCTGCCTCGTTCGGTCACCGACTTCGTTGGTCGGGAGGCCGTCGTGGCCAGGCTGTTGGCGGAGACGCGGCGTGTCGAGGATCGCGTACCGGCCGTGCACGTCATCGACGGAATGGCCGGCAGCGGCAAGACAACACTTGCCGTGCACCTGGCCCGCCGGCTGAGCGATCGGTACCCGGATGCCCGTTTGTACGTCGACCTGCGGGGGCATGGCGAGAAGGACCTGATTGGACCGGCGTCGGCTCTTGTCGTCCTGCTTCGCCAGCTTGGGGTGCCGCCTGAGCGGGTGCCGGTTGACCTCGACGACAGGACGGAACTCTGGCGACGCGAACTGGCCCGCTGGAGGTCGGTGATCATTCTGGACAACGCCGCCAGCAGCGACCAGATCCTGCCGCTTCTGCCGATCGAGCCCACCGCCGTCGTGCTGGTGACGTCTCGACGCCGACTCACCCACCCGGACCTCGGCGCGTCGCAGTCCCTGCCGGTCATGTCGTCTGGAGAGGGCGTCGACCTGTTGGCTGCGAGTGTGGGGCGGGAACGGGTCGACGCCGAGCCGGAAGCAGCGGTCGAGGTGGTCCGGCGGTGCGGCCATCTTCCTCTGGCGATTCGGCTGGCCGGCGCCCGGCTGGCGCACCGACGTGGTTGGCGCTTGGCGGATCTCGCGGCACAGATGGCCGGCGCGGCGTCGGTTCTCCCTCATCTGGCCGGGGAGAACAGCACAGTCACCGGTGCGTTCGCCGCCTCCTACGAACCTCTCCCCGAGTCGACCAAGCGGGTCTTTCGCTTTCTGGGTCTGTACCCCGGTAGCCGGTTCAGCCCAACGGCGGTCGCGGCACTGACCGGGCTGACGGTGGCGGAAGCTCACGCGGCTCTCGACGACCTCACCGACAGGCACCTGGTAGAGGATCTGAACTCCAGGCAATACGGATTGCACGACCTCATGCGCCAGTACTCCGTCGAGCTATGCCTGTACGTCGATTCGGCGCAGGACCGCCGGTCAGCCCTGGCCCAACTGCTCGACTTCACCCTGGCAGCGGCACTGCGGATTGCTGAGATTATCGAGCCCGTTGTCATCGAAAGCCAGGTCAGTCATCTCCCGTTCGGTCGGCCTGAATTGCTGGAGGCTCTTGGCGAGCCGAGCGCCGAGTGGTTGGAAGCCGAGCGGGCGGACCTGGTGACGATGGTGGCGTCGGCACATGAGGCGGGCTTCCACGAGCACGCCTGGCGGCTGGCTCGTGCCCTGTGGCGATTCTGCTACATCCGCGGATACTTCGAGGACATCATCGTGACCCACCAGCAGGGGCTGGCAGCGGCAGAGGCGACGGGCAACGCCGAGTCGACGGCGCTGATGCAGAACTACCTGGCCTCCGCTTACGTCCGGACCGGCGACAACCGGGAAGCCCTGAAACATCTGACCCGCGCGGTCGAGCTTTCCAAGGAATCCCGGGACGTGCTGAACACGGCTCGCTACCAGGCCAATCTTGCCCCGGTCCACTACTGGAGCGGCAATCTGACCGAGGCGGTGGCACTCGGTATGGAACATCTGCGTGACTACCGGGGCTACGGCAACGCAGGAGCGCCGAACGCGTTACCGAACGTTGGTATCGCCCTCACGTCACTGGGCCGTTACGAAGAGGCGTTATGGATTCACCGGCGTCACCTGGCCTGGGCCCGAACCAACTCGAACGAGTTCCACGTGCTCAACGCTCTCAGCCATATCGGATCGGTACGCACCCGAATGGGAGATTTCCATCAGGCGATCAGGATCCTCAGGGCCTCGCTGGCGCTTCGCGACCGCACCGGCCACCGCTACGGCGAGGCAGAGGTACGCCTCGACCTCGGCATCGCCTACCGCGGTCTTGGTCGCTTGGCGGAGGCCAAGCAGGAGCATGAGTTGGCTCGGACCCTCGCGGTCGGTTCGGGCGAGCGGCATGTCGAGGCCGCGGCGTTGAACGAACTGGGCCGCACGCTGCGGGCACGCGGGCGGGACCGTGCGGCAGCCGAGATGCACCGCGAGGCCCTGCGGTTGGCGACGCGGATCGCACACCCGCACGAGCAGGGGCGTGCACTGGCGGGCCTCGCGGAGCATTTCAAGGCTGTCGACCCGGCCGAGGCCCGGCGGCACTGGGAGCGGGCGTTGGCGATCTTCCGTCGGATGGGCGTACCGGAACGCCTCGATGTCGAGCGCCGCCTCGCCGAACTGGCTGCCAGTGTCGTCGATGCGGGGTGCTGACCTGCGCGAACGTCGCTTATCGATTTCTTATCGCCGGGCCCGGTAGCTTCTGGAGCGTATCGGCGAACGGGGGAGGTTCTGCCCGTGGGCAGAACCGGGTCGTCGACACGCGCCCGCCGCCAGGTCCCCCCAGCGACCTCGGCGGCGGGTCCAGCGAGGGAGGGGCGCGGCCCGGTGAGCGCTGTCGCACCCGGCGAGTGCCGGGCCGCCGCCCCTTCCGAGCGCCGGGCGTCGTACCGCGACGATAGGCTCACGGCCGTGACCGAACCCGCGCAGCTCAGCCACGTCGACCGTGCCGGCGCGGCCCGCATGGTCGATGTCTCCGCCAAGCCGGTGACCGGCCGGGTGGCCGTCGCGGCGGGCCGTTTGCGCACCACGCCCGAGGTCGTCGACCTGCTGCACCGCGACGGGTTGCCCAAGGGTGACGCGCTGGCGGTCGGCCGGCTCGCCGGCATCATGGGGGCCAAGCGCACTCCGGAGCTGATCCCGCTCTGCCACCCGATCGCCCTGCACGGTGTCACCGTCGACCTGCGGCTGACCGCGGACACCGTGGAGATCACCGCCACCGCTCGCACGGCGGACCGGACGGGAGTCGAGATGGAGGCGCTCACCGCGGTCGCGGTCGCCGGCCTGGCGCTGATCGACATGGTCAAGGCGGTCGATCCGGCGGCCTCGGTGGAGGCGGTCCGGGTGCTGCGCAAGGAGGGCGGCAAGACCGGCGAGTGGGTCCGGCCGGAGGATCGGCCGTGATCCAGGCCCGGGTGATCGTGGCGTCCAACCGGGCCGCGGCCGGCGTCTACGCCGACACCAGCGGCCCGCTGCTCGTCGCCGGCCTGCGCGAGTTGGGCTGTCAGGTCGACGAGCCGGTGGTGGTGCCCGACGGCGAGCCGGTCGGCGCCGCCCTGCGGGACGCCCTCAGCGACGGTGTCGACGTGGTGCTGACCAGCGGCGGCACCGGGATCACCCCGTCCGACCGGACGCCGGACGTGACCCGGGCTCTGTTGGACTACGAGATCCCCGGCATCGCCGAGGCGATCCGGTCGCACAGTCGCGAGCGGGTGCCCACCTCGGTCCTGTCCCGGGGCCTGGCCGGGGTGGCCGGCCGGATGCTGGTGGTCAACCTGCCCGGCTCGACCGGCGGCGCCCGGGACGGGTTGGCCGTGCTCGGGCCGATCCTCGGCCACGCCGTCGACCAGCTTCGCGGCGGCGACCACTGATCGGTCCGCGCCGGCGACCACCGGCCGGTCCGCGCCCAGGCCCGGCGGGCGTCGGTCCGCCCCGATAGGCTCGGTCGGTGAGCACGGAAACCGCACCAACCGCGGGCCGGGTCGCCGCGCCCCCGCCGGCAGGGTGGGAGGAGGCGCGGTCCCGGGTGTACGCGGTGGGTCTGGCCGCCGCGCTGCCTGCCGTCGCCCGGCCGTTGGTCGACACCGACGGGCTGACCCTGGCTGAGCCGCTGACCACCCGCACCGACCTGCCCGCGTTCCCCACCTCCAGCGTGGACGGCTGGGCGGTGCGCGGCACCGGGCCGTGGCGCGTCGTCGGGCGGGTGCTGGCCGGCAACACCCCCACGCCACTCGCCGAGGACGGCACGACCGTCGAGATCGCGACCGGGGCCATGGTGCCCGAGGGCGCCACCGCCGTGCTGCGCATCGAGGAGTCCACCGTCACGGGCGGCCTGGTCAGCGGCACGCCCCGGCCGACGCCGGAGTGGCGGCAGCCGGGCGAGGAGGCGTACGCCGATGAGGAGCTTCTGCCGGTCGGCACGCCGGTCGACCCGGCGGTGATCGGCCTGGCCGCCTCCTGCGGGCACGACACGCTGCGGGTCCGGCGGGCGCCGCGCGCCGCGCTGCTGGTCTTCGGTGACGAGTTGCTCACGTCCGGTCCGCCGGGGGCGGGCCGGGTGCGCGACGCGCTGGGCCCGGCGGTGCCCGCGTGGCTACGTCGGTACGGCTGCCACGTCCGCCCGTCGGACGTGGTAGGCCCGGTCGCCGACACGCTGCCCGCGCACGTGGCGGCGGTGCGCGCGGCGCTGACCAGCGCCGACCTGGTCTGCACCACCGGTGGCACGATGTACGGCCCGGTCGACCACCTGCATCCGACCCTGGAGGCGCTGGGCGCCGACTACGTGGTCAACACGGTGGCGGTCCGGCCCGGCTTCCCGATGCTGCTGGCCCGGCTGGCCGATCACGACGGGCGGGTCCGGTTCGTCGCCGGCCTGCCGGGCAACCCGCAGTCCGCCATCGTCGCGCTGGTGTCACTGGTCGCGCCGCTGCTCGCCGGGCTCCAGGGTCGCTCGATGCCGGTGTTGCCCCAGGCCACGCTGGCCGAGGCGGTGCCCGGGCGCGGCGATCACACCCATCTCGCGCTGGTCCGCCTGGACCGGGCCGCCGGCACGGCGTACCCGGTGCGGCACGTCGGGTCGGCGATGCTGCGCGGGCTCGCGGGCGCCGACGGGTTCGCCGTCATCCGACCGGGCACCAACGGTGCGCAGGGTGATCGGGTGCCGATCGTGCCGTTGCCGCTGCTGCCCGGGGAGCGGGTGTCGTGACCGCGCCGGCGATCACCGTCGTCGAGGTCACCGACCAGCCCCTCGACCTCGCCGCGCACGAGGCGGCGGTCGCCGACCGCCGGGCCGGCGCGGTCGTCTCCTTCCAGGGCGTCGTACGCGACCACGACCACGGGCGTCCGGTGGTGAGCCTGGACTACGAGGGGCACCCGAGCGCCGCGCAGGTGCTGCGCGAGGTGGCCGCCGAGATCGCCGCCGATCCCGACGTCTACGCGGTGGCCGTCTCGCACCGGGTCGGGCCGCTGGCCATCGGTGACGTGGCGCTGGTCGCCGCGGTGAGCACCGCGCACCGCGCCGCGGCCTTCGCGGCCTGCGCCCGGCTGGTCGACGAGGCCAAGGCCCGGTTGCCGATCTGGAAACGGCAGGTCTTCGCCGACGGCACCGAGGAATGGGTCAACTGTCCCTGACCGCTCAGCGGCGGCCGTTGACCAGTACGGCCCGGGCGAGCCGTTCGCCGTAGAACGCCGGCTCGGCGCCGGGCCGCCAGGGCAGCGCCGCGACCAGCACGATCAGCGCGAGGGCCAGCGAGTTCTCCATCAGCGCCCCGAACAGACCGTCCTGGTAGTGCGACACCTCCGGCAGTTGGTGCTCGTACGGCCAGATGGGCGAGATCAGGAAGAGCAGGTAGAGGCCGAGGGCGGCGACGCCGTGCCGGAACCCGGTCAGCGTGGGGTACCAGATCGGCGGGCGAAGACCGTTGAGCCCGCTCAGGCCACCGAATGCGGCGCCCTGGCCGGTGCGCTGCCCCAGACCCCTGCTCGCTTCCCGTCGACGGACGGCGGCGTCGGCCAGCACGATGATCGCCGGGATCACCCAGATGAGGTGGTGCGTCCAGGAGATCGGGCTGATCACGTTGGCGGTCAGGCCGACAAGCGTGAACGCGGTCAGCTCGTCACCGTCGGCGCGCGAGCTGGCCGCCCGGGACAGACCCACCGCCAGGATCAGCACCGAGAAGGCGAGCCAGAGCAGCCCGGGAGTCTCGATCGAGTCGTACAGCCGGGCCAGCAGGCCGGCGAGCGACTGGTTCGGCGTCATGTCGGCCGCGCCGACCCGCTCGGTCTGCCAGAGCACGCTGCCGAAGTACGTCCGCGACTCGTCGCCGACGATCGCGAAGGTCCCGATCGTCACGCCGATCGTGGTGCCGATCGCGGTGGCCGCCACCCGCCACTGGCGGGTGATCAGCAGGTAGGCGATGAACAAGGCCGGGGTGAGCTTCACCGCCGTGGCCAGGCCGATGCCGGCACCCGCCCAGGCGCCGCCGTAGAGGAAGCGCAGCAACGGGCCGTCGGTCGCGGCGTAGTGGGTGCCTCGGCGCGAGCGCCACCGCAGCCCGATCAGATCCGCCATGATCAGTGCGAACAGCAGGAGGTTGACCTGGCCGTAGCCCAGCGTCTCCCGGCTGGGCTCGATGGCGAGCGCGAGCGGCACCGCCAGGGCCACGGTGAACCACAGTGGCCAGGCCAACCGGTCCACGATGGGGCGCAGCAGTCCGGCCAGCACCAGTGTCAGCGTCGCGATGCTGGCGAGGGCGTTGACCATCCCCGCCGCGTCGATCGGCAGCTGCGCCATGGGCAGCATGACGAGCCCGGCGAACGGCGGGTAGGTGAAGCCGAGCGTGGTGCCGGGCGCGATGAACTCGTAGAGCTCATGACCGCTCGCCCACCACACCACCGCACCGTGGTAGATCTTCATGTCGAAGAAGTTGTACGGTCGCCCGAACTCACCGATGGCGAGCCATGCGGCATAGGCGACGGCGGCCACGATGGCGCCTCGTACGACGTTCCTGCGATCGATCCCCCGCGTCATGCGTTGAACTGGGGCGACGCGGTCCGCCCGTCTACCGACAGCCGTCGGCATGGCGTGGCCACCCCCGTACCAAGGTCGTCCTACCCGTCCAGGTCCTGCACGGAGCCTAGAACGGCGCCTCACGTCAGTGCCTCCCGCGTTATGCGACCGTGTCCGATCCCACACATGTTTTTGACATTTCCACCGCGTTAACGCCTACCGGGTGGTTCAGGTAATTCGTCGCCTTAGCGGGGGGTGGGGGTGACACCGCAGCAGATCGAGGCAGGTCAGCCGGGAAGTCGACGCGCGGTGGCCGCTGACCGGACGGCGATCCGGGCCTCGCGGCGGGCGGTGCGGACGGCGCGCTGCATGGAACGTCGAGAGTGGCCGATGCGGTGACCCGTACGCCAGCGGATGCCCGGCTTGCCACCGGTGTCGGCGGCGGCGAGCAGGAGGCCGCCGAAGAGCCCGAGATTCTTCAGGGTGTGGATCTCGTTGTTGTTCTTGGCGATCGGGTCGTCGTTCTTCCAGAACGGATGCCCGGCGAGGGTGACCGGCACCAACGTGCCGGCGAGAACCAGCGCGGCGGGCCGGCTGAACCGCCCGGTGGCCAGCATCAGCCCGGCGCCGACCTGCACCGCCGCGTTGAGTCGGATCAACGTCTCGGTCTCGGTGGGGAAGTTCGGGTGCGCCTTCTGCAGGAGCGGCGCGACCCGGTCGGTGACCGGCTTGGCGGTCTCCGCGAGCCGGTGCGGGTTGCGGAAATTGCGGTACCCGCTGACCACGAAGATGCCGCTCAGCATGGCGCGGGCAAGGGAGCGTACGGGCGTCATGGATCAGTCATACCCCGTCGGGGCGTTTGCTACCCCGGCAACCGCCGGATCCGGATCGGCCGATGTGCACGTGCGCCACGCCGATTCGAGCGACCATCGCTGATGGACGGGCCGTCACGGGTAACGTCGCGCGGGTGACGACGCTGCGGCTCCGCCCCGAAGGTCCGGCCGATACCGGCCCGGTGCGTCGGGTGCTGGCCTCGGCGTTCGCCCGACCGGAGGTGCAGACGCCGCCGGAGGTGGGGCTGGTCGACGACCTGCGCGGCACCGACGCCTGGCTGCCCGAGCTGGCCATGGTTGCCGAGTACGGCGGCGAGGTCGTCGGATACTCGCTGCTCACCCGGGTGCGGGTGCGGCCCGATCGCGGTGCCGTCGCGCCGGCCCTGGCGCTCGGGCCGGTGGCGGTCGCGCCGCACCGACAGCGGGTCGGGCACGGCAGCGCGGTGGTGCAGGCCGCGCTGGACGCCGCCACCGAGCTGGGCGAGCGGCTGGTCGTGGTCCTCGGTGACCCGGCGTTCTATCGCCGCTTCGGCTTCGGGCCGGCCGCGGAGCTGGGCCTCACCAGCCCGTGGGCCGGGCTCGGGGAGCCCTGGCAGGCGCTGGTGCTGCCGCCGTCCACCAGCGAGGAGGGTCCACCGCCGCGTGGTGAGGTGGTCTTCCCGGCGCCCTGGTCCAGGGTCTGAACGCGCTGGCGGGCGCGGCGGTCAGGTTGGCTGGGTGCGCAGGTACCGGCCGAAGTGCGGAACGGTGAAGGCCACCGTGCCCCGTTCGCCGGAGTAGATGAGCCCCTTCTTGATCAGCGCGTCGCGGGCCGGGGAGAGGCTGGCCGGCTTCCGGCCGAGAGCGCGGGCGATCTCGGCGGTGGGCACCGCGGCGTCCATGTCGTCACGGACCACGCCGCCGGACTCGCCCTCCACCAGGGACAGCGTGGCCATCGCCCGCATGTATTCGCGCTCGGCCGGGGTGGCTCGCTCGAACCGGGAGCCGAAGAAGCCGACCGCCAGCTCGGCCTCGGCCTCGGGGGCGGCGACCCGGACGTCGGCGGCGGTGATCGGCGACCGTGGCGCATGATCCCAGGTCGCCTTCCCGTACGCCTGGACAAAGTACGGGTAGCCGCCGGACTTCTCGTAGAGCAGGTCGAGCGCCTTCTGCTCGTACTCCACCTCCTCGCGCTCGGCCGGCGCGCAGAGCGCCTGGTCGGCGGCGATCCGATCGAGCCGGTCGATGCGCTGGTAGCGGAAGAGCCGCTCCGAGTACGACTTGGCGGCGCTGAGCACGGCCGGTAGGTGCGGCAGCCCGGCGCCGACGACGATCAGCGGCGCGCCGATCTGGGACAGCTCGTGGCAGGCGGCGCAGAGCGCGGAGACGTCCTCCGGCCCGAGGTCCTGCATCTCGTCGATGAAGAGCGCGACGCCGGTGCCCACGTCACTGGCCACGGCGGCGGCGTCGCTGAACAGCTCGACCAGGTCGATCTCGATGTCGCCCGAGTCGGCCCGGCCACTGGCGGCGGGCACGTCGATGCCGGGTTGCCACCGGTCGCGCAGCTTGGACGGGGTCCCGGCGCGGCCCGTCGGTGTGGACCGCTGGGCGAACGCCTTGAGCACCCCGAGGAAGGCGTCGATCCGGTCCGGGGCGCGGTGCCGGGGGGCGAGTTCGCGGACCGCCATGTGCAACGCGGCGGCGACCGGGCGGCGCAGTGACTGGTCCGGCCGGGCCTCGATCTTGCCGCTGCCCCAGAGCCGGTTGATCGCCTGGGAACGCAGGGTGTTCAGCAGGACGGTCTTGCCGACGCCGCGCAGGCCGGTGAGCATGAGGCTGCGTTCGGGCCGACCGCGGGCGATGCGCTCCAGCACGATGTCGAAGACGTCCAGTTCCCGCCCCCGCCCGGCGAGTTCGGGCGGGCGCTGGCCGGCGCCCGGGGCGTACGGGTTGCGGACCGGATCCACGCATCGCAGAGTATCGGGCCCTCTAGCTGCGAAGCTAGATATGGATAGATGAGGCTACCGGCGTGTTGCGGCCGTCGAGATAAAACTAGGGCTGTCTAGCGTCCACGCTAGACAGCCCTAGTTTGCGCAAGGATCACCGCTTCTTCAGGCAGAGCACGTAATCGAACACGTCGATCGCGTTGTCGTGCACGTAGTTCGCGGTCGCCTGCGGCGCGAGCGTCTCGCACCGGTCCCCGTCGGTGGTCGCCGGGATGCGCAGCAGCACCTGGTAGGTGTTCGGGCCGCACGGCACCTTGCGCAGGTCCGCGTCGTCCTCGCTGCCGTCGTTGACCACGCAGTCCCCCTTGGCGAACTCCTCCTCGTCCGGGGACGGCAGGACGGGGCTCGGGGCGTCACTGGGCAGGCCCGGCGGGACGACGGGTGCGCTCAGCGACGGGGCTGGTGCGGCAGAGTCGCTGTCGCTGTCGGCGACCTTCCACGCCGCCCAGCCGACGAGGCCGAGACAGGGACAGAGCAGGAGCAGGACCACCAGCGCGACGATGAGGACGATCTTCCCGCCGCTCCTTCTCGCCGGCGGGGCGGGTGGCATCCCGTACCCGCCGGGCGCCTGCGGAGGCCACGGCGCCGCCGTCTCGCCGGGTGCGGGCCCGGCGGGTGGGAACGGCCCCGGCGGCGCGTCCCACTCCGAGGGCTGCGGTGGCGGGCCCCACTGCGCCGGCTGCGGCGGGGGACCCCACTGCGCCGGCTGCGGCGGCGGGCCCCACTGTGGTGGCTGCGGTGGCGGCGGACCCCACTGGGGGACGGTCGGGTCGACCGGTGGCGGGCCATCGGGGCCGGTCGGCGGGCGCTGGTACGGGTCGTCCGGCTGCCCGGAACCCGATGGTCCGTAGGTCGTCATGTCATCCCCAGGGGGTGGGTGGTCAGCGCTGCTTCAGGCAGAGGACGAAGTCGAGGGTGTCCAGCTCGCTGTCGAAGAAGTACCAGTTGGTGTAGCCGTCGACCTTGGCGCACTTGGCCTCGGCGTCGCGTTCGCCGCTGGTCGCGCCGTCGATCCGGCGCAGCACCTCGTACGACTTCGCCGTGCAGCCGCTGATCAGCAGCTTGGGCTTGCCGCCGGCCGCCCCGTCGTTGCGCACGCACTGGCCGACCTTGACGAACCGCGGGTCGGCCGACGACTCCGGTGCGGCGGCGCTCGGCACCGGCTCGGCCGGCTCGGTCACGTCCGCGCTTGGCGCCCCGACACCGGCCGAAACGGTCGGCGCGGCCACCGGGGCGGCCGGGTCGTCGGACCGGCCGAGAAACCAGTACGCGCCGCCACCGGCCAGCGCCAGCAGCACCACGACGGCCACCACAGCGATCAGCGGCCCTCTGCCGCGTCCGGACGGGTCGGGTGCGGGGTCACCGCCGTACGGGCCGTCGTCGGGCCGGTACGGCTCTCCGCCGTACGGGGGGTTCGCCGCGGCCGGCGGGTACGCGCCACCGTAGGGCGCCCCGGTCTCCCCGCCGTACCGCCCGCCGCCGTAGGGCGCCCCGGACGGCTCGGCCCCGTACGGTGTCCCGCGCTCCCCGCCGTACGAGGGCCCCGCACCGTAGGGCCTCGCCGGTACGCCGCCGTACGGACCGTCGCCGTAGGACCCGGGGCGCTCCGCAGGGGCGGGCGGGTAGGCCTGGACCGTCGGCGGGTAGGGCTCGGGGCCCGACGGATAGGGCTGCTGCGGCGGCCGGCCGGGCGTCTCGTCGGGCCGTTGCCCACGCCACGGGCCTCGAAAGCCCTCACCCGGTGGTCCGTAGTTCGTCATGCCGCCCTCCTGCACATCTGGTGAGAGGCCGGCCACCAATGCGCGACGCCGACTCCGAGGTCACCGTAGCGTGGTCCACCGATGAGCTCATCTCCACCGAGCGCCGCCGCCCTGCCCGGCCGCCGCGCCGCCGCCGCCAAGCCAGCCCTGGTCTGGACCGCGTTGATCGTGGTCTACCTGCTCTGGGGCTCCACCTATCTGGCCATCCGGGTCGCGGTGGAGACGCTGCCGCCGCTGCTGTCGGCCGCCCTGCGGTTCGCCGTCGCCGGCCTGGTGCTGGCGGTGGTGCTGCGGTTGCGCCGAGGGCCGGGCGCGCTTCGCGTGCAGCGTCGGCAGCTCGGCTCCGCCGCGCTGGTCGGTGTGCTCCTGCTCGCCGGTGGCAACGGCCTGGTGGTGCTCGCCGAATCCGGGCCGCCCGGGGTGGCGGTGCCGTCCGGAATCGCCGCGCTGCTGGTGGCGACAGTGCCGCTGCTCGTGGTGCTGCTGCGCTCCGCCACCGGTGACCGGCCCCCGGTCTGGACGTTCGCCGGGGTCACGTTCGGCTTCGTCGGTCTGGTCCTGCTGGTGCTGCCCGCCGGCAGCGCGGACGCGGTGCCGCTGGTCGGCGCGCTGACGGTGGTGGCGGGGGCCATCGCGTGGTCGGTCGGGTCGTTCCTGTCGGGACGGATCCGGGTGCCCGCCGACCCGTTCGTCGGCACGGTGTACCAGATGGTGGCCGGCGCGGTGGCGCTGGCCGTGGTCGCCGCCGGCCGGGGCGAGCTGAGTGAGTTCCACCCGGCGTCGGTCAGCACCCGGTCCTGGCTGGCGTTGGGCTACCTCATGGTGGCCGGCTCGCTGGTGGCCTTCACCGCGTACGTCTGGCTGCTGCAGAACGCGCCGATCTCGCTGGTCTCGACGTACGCGTACGTGAACCCGGCGGTCGCGGTGGCGCTCGGGGCGCTGCTGGTGGCCGAGCCGATCACCGGGCGGGTGCTGCTCGGCGGGGCGGTCATCGTCGCCGGGGTGGCCCTGGTGGTGAGCACGGAACGCCCGCGCCGGGCGGGCACGGGATCACGAACGGGGACCGCATCGACGGCGGACCGGCGGTAACCTCCGGCTCATGTCGGCCGCTGGGCTGGTGGGGGTGGCGTTGCTCGGTGGGGTGGTCGGATTCGTCGTACCCCCACTGGCCCGGCGCTTCACCACCCCGGCCCGGCTGCGGCGCGGCGCCTGGCTGAGCCCACCGGTGGCGGCCGTGGTATTCGTGGGGCTCGCCGTCGCGCGGGGTGACGACCCGGCGTTGCCGGTCCTGCTCGCGGTGGCGGCGGTGGGGCTGGTGTTGGCCGTGGTCGACCTGGCGTGCCTGCGGTTGCCCGATCCGCTGGTCGCGGTCGCCGGCACGGTGGCCCTCGGGGGCCTGACCGGGGCGGCGCTGCTGGCCGGCACTCCTGGCCGGCTGCTTGGCGCGCTGGGGGGTGCGGCGGTCGCGGGCGCGTCACACGTGCTGCTGGCCCTGCTGCCGAGGTCCCGGCTGGGCTTCGGGGACGTGAAACTCGCAGCGGTCCTCGGGCTGCCGCTCGGCTGGCTGGGCCGCGATGCCGTGCTGGCCGGGCTGCTCCTGCCGCACCTGCTGCACGGTGTCCTGGTTCTTGCCCTGCTAGCAGCTCGAAAAATCCACCGCGAAACGTTGCTGCCCCTCGGACCGGCCCTGCTGACGGGCACCTGGCTCGCCGTGCTCATCGGTTGACCAGGGCTGAACGTGTGGCCGACGCGCCGGTTGCCGCGACTGCCGGGCTCAGCGGCGGGCAATCACCGTTAGTGACATCGCCGGTAGCGGTCGTCCGCACGAGCGGTATACCTGAAAGTCATAAATATGACTTTCAGGTATACCGCTCGTCGGCGTGACTAGGCCCGAGCGCGCCACGCCGACGGCACCCAGCCCCCGGGTAGCTCAGATCAGGCGGAGTTGGCGATCCCTGGGGCGACGCGGCTCGGTTTCACCGAACCGCTCGAACAGGCCCGGGTCGATCGCGGTGAGGAACGGCGAGGGTGCGCAGTCACGCTCCACGCCGTGCCGGGTCCGGCGGGCGGCGTGGCTGACGTACAGCCGGTCCTGGGCCCGGGTCAGGCCGACGAAGAAGAGCCGGCGTTCCTCGGCGACCGCGTCCTCGTCGGGCGTCGAGCCAGGCCAGCGCAACGGCAGCAGCCCGTCCTCGACGCCGACCAGGAAGACCACCGGGAACTCCAGGCCCTTCGCGGCGTGCAGGGTGAGCAGGGTGACCGCCTCGGCGCGCGGGTCGAGCGCGTCCACCTCCGCGCCGGTGGCCAGCTGCGACAGGAACGTCTCCAGGTCGTCGCCGCAGCGGCGGGCCAGCGGGGTCAGCAGGTCCACCGCCGAGCGGACGTCGTCGGGGCGGACCGTGCTGCCGGCGCCGTCCAGGGTGGGCACCGCGAACCGCTCGGCGACCACCTGACCGGCCAGGCGCACCCGGGCGGCGAGCGAGCCGGCCAGCCCGTCGGCGTGCCGCAGCTCGCGGGCGATGGCCGCCACGCCGGGCCGGTCCCGCAGCCGGTCGTGCGAGCGCTTCTGGACCGGGATGTTGGCCCGGGTCAGGGCGTCCACGATTGGGGCGGCCTGGGCGTCGGTGCGGTACAGCACGGCGATGTCGGAGAACGACAGCGAGGTGGACCGGCCGTCGATCCGGCCCGAGTCCAGCGAACGGTGGGACAGGCCGCCGACCAGCTCGTCGACGGTACGCACCACGAAGTCGGCCTCCTCGGCCACCGACGCCGCCGGGTACCGCCCCACGAGTGGGGCTTCCGGGTCGAGTCGGGCCGGGTCCAGCCGCCGGCCCCGCACCAGCGAGGACGGTGCGATGGCCTGCACGGCGGCGGCCAGGATGGGCGCGGACGAGCGGTAGTTGCGGTTGAGCCGGACCAGTCGGGCGTCCGTGAAGTCCTGCGAGAAGCGCAGGAAGTAGCCGACGTCGGCGCCTCGGAACGAGTAGATCGCCTGATCCGGGTCACCGATCGCGCAGAGGTTGCCGTCGGCGGGGCTGAGCAGCCGCAGCAGCTCGTACTGCACCGCGTCGACGTCCTGGTACTCGTCGACGAAGATCCACTGCCAGCGGTTCCGGTACCGCTCGACCAGCTTCCGGTCGGCCCGCAGCAGCTCCACCGGGAGGCTCACCAGCTCGTCCAGGTCGACCAGGTCCTGCTTGCGCAGCAGCGCCGTGTAGCCGGCGAGATCGTCGCCGGCCTCCGACTTCGCCGCCGCCCGCTCGGCGTCGTCGGCGATCCGGAACCCGGCCGGCAGGCCCGCCGCGTCGGCGTTCTCCCGCAGGATGGTCAACCCCAGCGCGTGGAACGTGCCCACGGTGACGTCCTCGGCGACCGGGCCGAGTAAACCGTCGAGGCGGTGCCGCAGCTCCTCGGCGGCCCGTCGGGTGAACGTGATCGCGAGGCAGCGCTCGGGAAAGACGTTCAACTCCGCGCACAGGTACGCGATCCGGTGGGTCAGCGTCCGGGTCTTGCCGGTGCCCGGCCCGGCCACGATGAGCAGTGGCCCACCGGGCGCGGACGCCGCCACCCGCTGCATGGCGTCCAGCCGGTCCAGCAGGCCGGTGCCGACCTCCTCCATGCCGGAGAGCATCGGCTCGAACGGTTCGTGCGGTGACGGCGGCGACGCGATCGGTGGCGCGGGCGCCGGGGCCGGCTTGCGCTTCGGTTCCGCCTTGGCCGCCGCCGGGCGCTTGGCCGTGGCCTTGGCCGCCGGCTCCGCGGGTCGCCGCTGCGCCGGCACGGGTACGTCGAACAGCGTCTCCTGCGAGCCCAGCTCCGCCGGGTCGAACAGCGTGATCACCCCGTACTCGCCGTCGTAACCCGGCACCCGGCGTACGTCGCCACGCCGCAGCCGCCCGATGCCCTCCGCGAGCAGTTCGCCGCCGGCCTGCGCGATGTCCGACAACGGCGTCGTGGTCAGGATCTCCAGCTCGGGACCGAGCGCGGCGAGCAGCTCGTTGAGTCGCCCCTCGACCTTCTTCGACCGGGCACCCACCTTGTTGATCTCGCCAAGGATCTCGGCGAGCGGCACCAGGTGGGTGACCTCTCGGGCGTGTGCCGGACGGTGCCCGTCGGGTCGATCGGCCAGCTCCTCGATCCTGCTGAGGACGCCCACGGTGAGCGGCTTGCCGCACTCGGGGCAGCGCCCCCCGGCGGCCCGGGTGCGCTCCGGGGACCAGTTGACCCCGCAGAGCCGGTGCCCGTCCGCGTGGTACTTGCCCTCCTCCGGGAAGAACTCGATGGTGCCGGCCAGGCCGTCGCCGGTGCGCAGCGCCTCCCGGACGGCGAAGTAGTCCCGCTCGGCGGTCAGCACGGTGGCCTCCCGGCCCAGGGCCGGCGGCGAGTGCGCGTCCGAGTTCGAGACCAGTTGGTAGCCGTCCAGGCTGCCGACGCGCCAGTTCATGGCCGGGTCGGACGAGAGGCCGGTCTCCACGGCGAAGATGTGCTCGGCCAGGTCGGCGTAGCAGTCGGCGATCGCGTCGAAGCCGGACTTCGAGCCCAGCGCGGAGAACCACGGCGTCCAGATGTGCGCCGGGACGAGATAGCCGTCCGGGCTCGCCTCCAGGGTGATCTCCAGCAGGTCCCGCGAGTCCAGGCCGAGGATCGGGCGGCCGTCGGAGCCGAGGTTGCCGATCCGGCCGAGCGCGGTGTTGAACCGGGCCACCGCTTCCAGGTCGGGCAGGTAGATGAGGTGGTGCACCTTGCGGGTCCGGTCGTCCCGCTTGTAGATGGTGGAGATCTCCACGCTCAACATGAACCGGACCGCGTCCGCGTCGGTCGTGCCGGCGAGTCGCGGCGGCAGCCGGCGGGCGATGTCGCGCTCCGCCTCCGGGGCGAGCCGGTAGAGCCCCGGCTCAGCCGGCCGCAGCGTCTCGGTCAGATGGTCGTACCAGGCGGGATGGGTGAAGTCGCCGGTGCCGAGCAGGGCGATGCCCTTGCGCCGCGCCCACCACCCGAGGGTCGGCAACGTCAGGTCACGGCTGCACGCGCGTGAGTACTTCGAGTGGATGTGCAGGTCCGCGACGAAGGGCGGGAGGCCACCGGGGGGTACGGCGCTGAACGGGGGCACGCCGCATCCTGTCACGCCCGCCGCGCCGCCCGCCCTCCGCCACGCGCGGACGTGACGTCCGCTATGCCGAGCGCAGCTCCACGAGGCTGATCTGCGGCTTGGCGCCCACCCGCACCGGCGGGCCCCAGAAACCGGCGCCGTTGGTCACGTAGACCTTCGTGCCGTCGACCTCGCCGAGACCGCTGACCACCGGCTGCGCCAGGCCGACGACCAGGTTGAACGGCACCACCTGCCCGCCGTGGGTGTGCCCGGAGAGCTGCAGGTCGACGCCGTAGCGGGCCGCCTGCTTCGCGGCGAGGGGCTGGTGCGCGAGCAGGACGACCGGGCGGCTCGGATCGCGGTCACCGAGGGCGGCGGCGAAGTCCGGACCGGCGGCGAGGCCGGTGCCCGCCGGGTCCGCGTCCAGGTCGTTCACGCCGGCCAGGTCGAGCACACCGCCCCGGGCCTGGATCTCCTGCCGACGGTTCTGCAGCACCCGCAGGCCGAGGCGATCCACCTCCTGGACCCATTCCTCCACCCCGGAGTAGTACTCGTGGTTGCCGGTGACGAAGAAGTTGCCGTACCGGGAGCGCAGGTCACGCAGCGGCGCGGCGGCCGGGCCCAGCTCGGCGACCGAGCCGTCGACCAGGTCACCGACGACCGCCACCAGGTCCGCGTCGAGACGGTTGATCGCGCCGACGATCCGCTCGGTGTGCGCCCGCCCGCGCAGGGGGCCGAGGTGGATGTCCGAGACGGTGGCGATGCGCAGGCCGTCCATGCTGCGCGGGAGCTTGCTGAGGGGGATCTGCACCCGGTCGAGTTGGGGCGGGCCGAGTGCCGTGCGGACGCCGTACCCCGTGATGCCGGTGGCGGTGAGGCCGGCGAAGATGGCGGCTCCGCGGGCCAGCAGCAGACGGCGGGCCGGGTCGTGGTCCGGTGCCGTCACGGCGCCGGTGGCCGGCGGATCGGCGGGCCCGGCGGCCCCGACCAGCACCGGCTCGGGCGCGGCGGTGGTCGGCTCGGCGGCGGTCACCCGGCGGGGCAGCACCAGCCGGACGACCAGCATCGGCACTTCCAGCACGACGAGCGTGACCAGCAGGTAGAACATCACCGCGAGCCACAGGTAGCCGGGCCAGGCGAGCCAGTAGAGGCCGGCCTGCGTGCCGACCAGGGTGGCCGGCACGAGCACCGCCAGCACCAGGGCGGCGATCCCGCCGATCCGCCGCCAGCGACCCGGCGTGGTGGTGTCCCGGATGAGGCGCTTCCACAGGTAGAGGTGGATCAGCCCGGTGACCAGCGCCAGGACGCCCATGAACCCCAGAACCGCCAACATGTGTGCGCCCCCCTCAGCCGCCCGCGAACGGGGGCAGGACATCGATCGTGGCCCCGCCCGGCAGGGGTGCCCGACGATCATGGCAGGCGACGCCGTCCACGAGGAAACTGGCCACCCGCAGCACGGCGGCGAGCCGGTCGCCGTGCCGCTGGGCCAGCTCGGTGGTGAGGTCGTCGAGTGACCGACCGGCGGGGGTGACCTCCTCGGCGCGGCCGGCTGCGGCGCGCGCGCCGGCGAAGTAGCGGACGGTCAGCGGTCTCGGCTGCACGGTCATCCCCCGATCGCGGACATCGGCCGGGTCGGCTGGAGGAAGGTGGGGTCGTCGATGCCGTGCCCGGCGCGCTTGCCCCACATCGCGGTGCGCCACCGCTGGGCCACCTCGTCGTCGGTCGCGCCGCCGCGCAGCGCCGCCCGCAGGTCGGACTCCTCGGTGGCGAACAGGCAGGCGCGGACCTGGCCGTCAGCGGTCAGCCGCGTGCGGTCGCAGTCGCCGCAGAAGGGTCGCGTCACGCTGGCGATCACGCCGACCCGGGCCGGGCCGCCGTCGACCAACCAGGTCTCCGCCGGTGCCGCGCCGCGCTCGGCCGGGTCAGGGCTGAGATCGAAATGGGTACGCAGGGAGGCCAGGATCTCCTCGGCGGTGACCATCGTGCTGCGGTCCCAGCCGTGCTGCGCGTCCAGCGGCATCTGCTCGATGATCCGTAGCTGGTAGCCGTGGTCGAGCGCGAAGCGGAGCAGGGCCGGCGCCTCGTCCTCGTTGACGCCGCGCATCAACACGGAGTTGATCTTCACGGGGTCGAGCCCGGCGGCTGCCGCCCCGGCGAGCCCCGCCAGCACCGCGTCGAGGCGGGGACGGCGGGTGAGCTGGGTGAACCGGGCCGGGGCCAGCGTGTCCAGCGAAACGTTCACCCGGTCCAGGCCGGCCGTACGCAGCGCGGGCGCCAACCGGTCCAGACCGATGCCGTTCGTGGTGAGTGAGATCCGCGGACGGGGGTAGAGCGCGGCGACCGCGGCCACGATGCCGAGCAGCCCGGGCCGGATCAGCGGCTCCCCGCCGGTGAACCGCACCTCGGTCACGCCGAGCCGCTCGACGGCCACCCGGACCAGCCGGACGATCTCCTCGTCGGTGAGCAGCTCCGGGCCGGCCAACCAGGGCAGCCCCTCGGCCGGCATGCAGTACGTGCACCGCAGGTTGCACTTGTCGGTGAGGGACACGCGCAGGTCCCGCGCGACGCGGCCGTACCGGTCGACGAGGACGCCGTCGGTCCGTGGGGCGACACTCACCGGTCGACCGTAGCGCGCTTGACGCTGCCCAGGGCGGCTCGGGCGAGTTCGACGACCGCATCGCGGTAGCCCGCGCCGAACAGCGCGGTGTGCACGAGCAGCAGATGCAGCTGATGCAGCGGCACCCGGTCGCGCCAACCGTCGGACAGCGGCCAGCTCTCCCGGTAGGCGGCCAGCACCCGATCCAGGTGCGCGACGCCGCCGAAGAGCGCCAGTTGGGCGAGGTCGGTCTCGCGGTGCCCGCCGTGCGCCGCCGGGTCGATCAGCCAGGCCCGCTCGTCGATGCCCCACAGCACGTTGCCTGGCCACAGGTCGCCGTGGACCCGGGCCGGCGGCTCGTCCCCGCCGAACTCGCCGACCCGGCCGATCACCTGCTCGACCAGCGCGGCGTCGGCGTGGCTGAGCGCACCGCCGTCGACCGACAGCCACAGATAGGGCGCGAGCCGGCGGCGGGCGAACCATGTCGACCAGGGACCGTCGTCGGGGGTGTTGTCCTGCCCGAGCGCGCCGATGAAGCCGGCCCAGGCCGCACCGAAGGTCGGTGCGCCGGCCCGGTGCAGGGCGGCCAGCTCTCGACCGAAGCGTTCGGCCACGTCCGGCGTCGGCTCGCCGGGCTCCACCCAGTCGAGCGCCAGCAGGTCGGGCAACGCCACGATCACCTCGGGTACGCCGATCGCGTCGGCCTCGCGCAGCCAGCGCAGCCCGGCGGCCTCGGCGGCGAAGAAGCCCTCGGGCACCGGCCGGTCGGCCCGCTCCGGCCAGGACTTGGCGAAGACCGAGTGGCCGTCGTCCAGGGTGAGCCGGGCGGCGGCGCAGATGTTCCCTCCGGCGACCGGCGTCTCGCGGAGTCGCTGATGGGTCCGGAACGTCGGCAGGTGTGCCGGATGCGCGCGCAGGTACGCCAGGTCCATCAGCGCACGGTAGCCGCTGCCCATGACACCGGGGTGTCGTGTGAGTACATCGAAACGCGTCCACCTGCATGAATACGTTCAGTAACTGTGGATAAGCCGCGTGTCATCCACAGGGTCTGGAAGGCTTCGCAGGTCGGACGCAGCCTTCCTGCATGACCTCGACCGAACGTGCGAAGCTCTCCGTCCGCTCGCCCGCCGACCTGATCGCCGCCGTGCCGTACCTGCTCGGCTTCCATCCCGCCGACAGCGTGGTCGCGGTGGCGCTGCGCGGCCGGCAGATCATCTTCGCCGCCCGCGCCGACCTGCCCGAACCGTCCACGGACCCGGTCGAGCGTGCCCGACACCTGGCCGGGGTGATCTCTCGGCAGGGCGCGGAGGCGGCCACCGTGGTGGGCTACGGGCCACCCGACCGGGTGACCCCGAGCGTGGACGCGGTGCGCGCCGCCCTGACCGGCGCCGGCCTGGAGGTGCTCGACGCGCTGCGGGTGACCGACGGCCGGTGGTGGTCCTACCTGTGCACCGAGGCCGACTGTTGCCCACCCGAGGGTCGGCGCTACGACCCGACGGCCAACCCGGTGACCGCGTCGGCCGTGTTCGCCGGTCAGGTCGCCCTCCCCGACCGGGCGGCCCTCGTGGCGCAGGTGTCGCCGGTGGACGGCCCGGCCCGCGACGCGCTGCACGCGGCCACCGTCCGGGCGGAACGGCGACTGGTCGAGCTGGTCGAGCAGGCGCCCGCCAGCGACCTCCTCGGCGGGCGGGCACTGCGTTCCGCCGGGGTGGCGGCGGTCCGCGAGGCGCAACGCCGGCAGCGGCGCGGTGAGCGCCTCGACGACGACGAGGTGGCCTGGCTGAGCCTGCTGCTGACCCACCTGCCTATCCGTGACCACGCCTGGGAACGCACCGACGGCCGCGACCGGGACATCGCCCTCTGGACCGACGTGCTGCGCCGGGCCGAGCCGGAGCTGACCGCCGCCCCCGGTGCGCTGCTGGCGTTCGCGGCCTGGCGAGCGGGGCAGGGGGCGCTGGCGGCGGTCGCGCTGGAGCGCACGCTGAGCCTGCACCCCGACTACTCGCTGGCCCTGCTCCTGGACGACCTGCTCCGGCGCGGTGTGCCGCCCTCCGAGCTGGACGGCTGGCCGTCGGTCGGGATGCCCGGCGTGGTCCGCCCCCGCAAGCGGAGCCGACGTGGCCGCCGCTGACCCGCGCGCGGCCGGTCGTCGCCCAGCCGCCGTAGATTGCGCAGCAGCAGTATCGCACTTTTGCTATAGTCGGCGACGCCCCTGGTCAGTCCTCTATCACCCGCAGGCTCTGACCGAGCTGCAAGCCGTACCCGCCATCGAACACGTAGTAATCGGGCATGGTTGGCGCGATCGGTCCGGAGGCCGTTGTCAGTCAGCGAGACTTCAGGCGAGCGGTCAAGGCCGCGGAGCGAAGGATCAAGGATGTGGAGGAGGAGTGATAAAGCGTTCCGACCTCAAAACTGCACAGCAGGTCGTCGATGAGTGTGGTCATCAGGACCCGGATTTCCGCGCAGAGTGGGACCGGGCAGCCTTCGCTCGCGACGTCGCTCTCCGTATCGTCAAGTACCGCACCGCGAACGAATTGACGCAGACCGCGCTTGCTCGCAAGGTGGGCATGACCCAGTCGGTCATCGCGCGCCTGGAGTCTGGCGACCAGCCGCCGTCGATCGCGACACTCGCCAAACTCTCCAAGGGCACCGGCATGGCGTTCGAGGTCAAGATCTCGCACGGGGCTGCCGAGATCGTGGCCGCATAAGCCGCCGACCCGCGGGTCACTTGACCGTGGCGGCCACGCCGGACGAGTGGGCATCGCGGAGGGGCAGCCGAGCACTCCCATGGTTGATCGACTCAAGGTCGGCGATGTGGGGGCGTCGGGACGCCCGAATGCCCCCACATCGGCGATCTGGAGTGGATATCACGCCAGCGGACCAATCTCCTTCGCCAGATCGACGAAGCTCGCCCAGGCGACCGGGCCGAACGCCAGCGTGCCCCCGGCCCGGTCCTTCGTGTCGCGGACGAGCACGACGCCCGGCAGGTTGTCGGCCACCTCCACGCACGCCCCACCGTTCGAGCTGCTGCGGGTGCTCTTGCGCCAACGGGCGCCGGTCACGTCATCCATGCTCGCGCTCTCATCAGGTCGATGGTCAGGTCTCGCGGTAGCGCTAACGACCTCACGCTATCCCAGACCGCCCAGAATGGAGCAACGTCATTACTGAGGCGCCCGGCCGCCTGATCGTCGAGGTAGCCGACGTCGCCGCCGTCCGGTGTGCTGGCGATGACGAACGGTCCGGCCTGGCCGGGGTGGAACCCAGCAGTCAGGGGAAGCACATGGATCATCACGGCCGGCCGTTCGGCGAGCACCATCAGATGATCGAGCTGCTCGGCCATGATGTCGGGTCTTCCCCGGCGCAGCGCCGCCTCGTCGATGACGAAGACGGTCAGCGGTGGACGGGGTCGATCGAAGACGACGGCCTGCCGGCGCAGCCGGGTCTCCACGTGCGCCGCGAGGTCGTCGTCGGCCCAGAGCCCGCTGCTCAGCACGGCGCGCGCGTACGCCTCGGTCTGCAGGAGACCGGGCAACACGGTGGACTCGTACCACCGCAAGCCGACGGCCTCGCGCTCGATGTCCGTCCAGGGCCGGAGCCATGCTGGCTCGCGCCGCTTGAACAGGTCGGGCCACAGGTCCATCTCGTCGCGGCCAGGACCGCCGCGACCTTCGACCGGTGGCGCGTCTGGGGAATCCGTCCCGGGTTCGCCCACTTGGCCGCCGTCTTTGGATCCACCCCGATCTCGGCGGCGAGGCTGTCCGCTGTCAGGCCGGATGCTGACATCGCCTCGGCGACTGCGCGGTTCATCCGCGACCCCTCCCGTACGTCCCAGACGTCCACAGGAGATATTGCTACGCAGTGTATTCGGATAGCAACCCTTGGAAGTGTTCCTTCCGAACGGCGCGGCCGGCAGGGACCCCCCGAGACCCGGCGGTCGCGTTCGTATCGGGGCCGCCCCGCGGGCGAGCACTCCGGGGCGGCCCCTCCCAACGAGGAGGGGGACCATGCCGCCCAAGCCCACGAACCCGCCACCGCTCAAGGCCGGTGACCTTGTTCGCCTGACCCGCGCCGCGAGCCCGCAGTTCATCCGGCCGATCACGGTCCGGGTCATCCGCGAACTCACCGACCGCCACACCTACCACGGCTGGACCTGGATCGAGGCGTACGAGCTGGGATCGGACGGCACCGCACGGGCTAGGCGGGAGCTGTTCGTGCTCCGCGAAGGGGTCGACCTGCTGACGTCCGGGCCGACCAGCCGCCAGGTGACTCGGCGTGACCCGGTGCGGGCTGTCAGATGACCGAACACCAAATGCTCAAGCCGACGTGGCGCTGTCGCACCTGCGGGATCGCGTGGCCCTGCTCGGCCGCGAAACTGCGCCTGCTCGGTAAGTACCGCGGTCGCCGTGACGAGTTGATCGAGCACCTGACGGCGCTACAGGCCGAGGCGACCGAACACCTCACCGAGCTGCACGGTGGCACGCCACCGGCTGGCCTGACTGAGCGCTTCATCGGCTGGACCCAGGCCCGGTAGCCCGCACCTCGGCGCGGGGTCCATGGCCACCTCGGGGGTCGGCCCGGCGACCACGGCTGGACCTGGTCAAACCGGCCGCTGAGGTTCAGGCTGGCTGGTCGACCGTGATCCGCTGCGGGCCGGCGTAGACGTTCATGGTCGGGCCGCGCAGGAAGCCGACGAGCGTCATGCCCGCCTCCTCGGCCAGCTCGACGGCGAGGGTGCTCGGCGCGGACACCGCGGCCAGCAGGGGCAGGCCGGCCATCCACGCCTTCTGGGTCAGCTCGAAGCTGGCCCGGCCGGACACCAGCAGCAGGTGCCCGGTCAGCGGCAGCCGGCGTTCCCGCACCGCCCAGCCGATCACCTTGTCCACCGCGTTGTGCCGGCCCACGTCCTCGCGGAGCACCACCAGCTCTCCGGCCGGGCTGAACAGCCCTGCCGCGTGCAGCCCGCCGGTGCGGTCGAAGCCGCGCTGGGCGGCGCGCAACCGGTCGGGCAGTTCGGCGAGGAGGGCGGCCGGCACGGTGAGCGGGTCCGCCGTGACGTCGAACAGCGACCGCGTCCGGATCGCGTCGATGCTCGCCTTGCCGCACACCCCGCAGGAACTGGTCGTGTAGAAGTTCCGGGACGGGTCGGTGGTCGGTTCCGGCACGCCGGGGGCGAGCACCACGTCCACCACGTTGTACGTGTTCGGCGTCTCCGCGCCGGCGCAGAGCTGGGCGGTCAGCACGTCGTCGGTCGACCGGATCAGCCCTTCGGTCAGCAGGAACCCGATCGCCAGGTCCAGGTCGTCGCCGGGAGTCCGCATGGTGACGGCGAGCGGCTTGCGCCGGCCCGGGCCCGCCGCGCCGACCCGGATCTGCAGCGGCTCCTCCACGGCGAGGGTGTCCGGCCGTCGGACGGCTGCGCGCCCGTCGGCCGCCGCGTCCAGGTCGATCCGTAGTACGCCCCGTCGGTCAGTCGCCCGTCCCATCCCGCCATCCTGCACCCCGGCCCGGCACACCCGCACGGCCGCCGGTCATCAGGCACCCGGCAGCGCACGCCGCCACCGGGCACCGGCAGGGCCCCGCCGGGCACCGGACAGCGCACGCCGCCACCGAGCACCCGGCAGCGCACGCCGCCACCGGGCAACCGGCCCGGCTACCGTGACCGGGTGGGGACGTACGCCGCAGTGGTGCTCGCGGGTGGGGCCGCCCGACGGATGGGCGGGGTGGACAAGCCCGCGCTTCCGGTTGGTGGCCGGTCGATGCGTGACCGGGTGCTGGCCGCCGTGGACGATGCCGCGCCGCGTGTGCTGGTCGGCCCGGGTGACGGTGTCGCGGACGGTGTGCGGATCACCCGCGAGGATCCGCCCGGCGGCGGGCCGGTCGCCGCGACGGCCGCCGGGCTGGCACTGCTCGATCCCGACACGACGCTTGTCGCGTTGCTCGCCGCCGACCTTCCACTGCTCACCCGCGCCGCGATCGGCGACCTGCTGACCCACCTCGACGGGGAGCGACCAGTCGACGGGGTGTGCTTCGTCGACGCGGACGGCCGTCGGCAGTCGCTCTGCGGGGTGTGGCGCGTCGCCGCGCTGCGGACCGGGCTGGCCCGGCTGGCCGCCGAGCGGGGCGGCAGCCTGGCCGGTGCTCCGGTACGGGCGCTGTTGGCCGGTCTCGCCGTCCGGGAGGTGCCGTGGGCCGGTGACGGTCCGCCGCCCTGGTTCGACTGCGACACTGACGAGGACGTACGCCGGGCGGAGGAGTGGGTGCGATGACGGTGCTGGACGACTGGGTCACGGCAGCGTGTGCCGAGGTGGGTCTGGACCCGACCGAGGTGCCGGTGTCGGCGGTGCTGGACCTGGCCCGCGATGTCGCCCACCAGGTGCTGCGGCCAGGGGCGCCGGTCACCGCGTACCTGCTCGGGCTTGCCGTCGGCAGGGGTGCCGACCCGGCGGACGCCGCGGCCCGGCTCAGCGCCCTCGCGGCCGACTGGCCGGTCCGGCTCGGTGCCGATCCCGACGACCCCACCTCCTGACCCGCCGCGCCGCGCCCCCGCGACCAGACCGTCGCCACGGCGAGAGGACGGCGGTGTCCGATCCCGGTCCGGGCTGATTCGACGCCCGGACGGCGTGGGTAGGGTGATCGGAACGGACGGAGGCGATCATGACGGCTGACCACCCCTCGGCGCCGGACGGTGAGCCCGGCGGCATATCCGAGCCGGCAGAGTCGATCCTGCTCGACGAGCCCAGCACCACCGACCTGCGTGCCAAGGTGACCGAGGCGTGGCGGGAGTTCGCCCGGATGCTCGCCCTGCGGCTGCGGGAGCTGCCCGCCGGCGCGCACCTCGAACTGACCCTCGACCCCACCGCCTCCGGTACGGGGGATGCCGTCTACTCGATCAGCGTCGACGTGACCGGCGACGGCGGGCTGTCGGCTCGGGCCGTCGGCAACGCCGCCCTGCCGCAGGGCTACCGGCTGGACCGTGCCGCGGTGGCGGACATGGTGGCGCTGGGCTGGTCCCCGCCCGGGGTGGTGGCCGGCTCCGGCGGCTCGTTCGGGCTGGACGGTACGACGGCGGAGGCGGCCCGGATCGCCCCGCTGCTGTCCCGCACGCTGCGCGACGTGTACGGCGCCCCGCATCCCGCCTTCCTCGTCTACCTGGTGCACGACGCCGAGGGTGAGCCATTGACGGTGGAGCCGCTGGGCACCGCGCGCAGCGAGTTCGGCCCGGACGCCGACGTCGAGGGTGACCTCCAGGAGGCGCTGGCCGAGGCGGCCGCCGAGCGGGACGACGTGCTCGACCTGGCGGACCGCGTCCGCACCGTCGTGTCCACGATGCTGAAGTCCGACGCCGAGCGGTTGCAGATCGACTCGGACGGCGACATCACCATCCGGGCCGGCTCGGCGATGGTCTTCGTGCGGGTGCGGGACAATCCATCCCTGGTGGACGTCTTCTCCCCGGTGCTCACCGAGGTCGAGCCGACCGAACGGCTCTACGTCAAGCTGTCGGAGCTGACCAACCGGATGCCGATCGGTCGCCTCTACTGCGCCGACGACACGGTCTGGGCGTCCATCCCGGTCTTCGGGCGCAACTTCCAGGCCACCCACCTCATGCTGGCGGTGCAGGTGATGACCGGCCTCGCCGACGAGCTGGACGACCGCCTGCACGGCGAGTTCGGTGGCAAGCGGTTCTTCGGTGAGGGCGACAAGCCGGTCCGGCGCGACGAGTCGGAGCACCGCACCGGCATGTACCTCTAAACCACGTCCAGCAGGGTCTTGCCGACCGTCGCCCGCGCCTCGATGGCGGCGTGCGCGTCGGCGGCGCGTTCCAGCGGAAAGCGCTGGCCGATCAGCGGCCGGAGCTGGCCGGCCGCCGCGTCCGCCAGGGCCCCGATGGTGTACGCCCGCAGCCGCGCGGGCGGCACGTCCGGCCGGACCAGCGTGACCTGACGTTCGGCGGCGGCCTCCGGTGCCACCGGGGACCACTCGCCGCTGGCCAACCCGAAGCTGATCATCCGGCCGCCCGGGGCCAGCAGCTCGAACGCCGTCCGGGCGACCGAGCCGCCGACGCCGTCGAACACCACGTCGACCCCGCCCACCGCGTCCCGGATGCGGTCGGCCCAGCCCGGCAGCCGGTAGTCGACCGCCACCTCGGCGCCCAGGCCGGGTAGCAGGTCCACCTTGCGGGGCCCGCCGGCCACGCCGATCACCCGCGCGCCGGCCCGCGCCGCGAGCTGGACGAGGAGACTGCCCACGCCGCCCGCCGCGGCCTCGATCAGCACGCGGTCGCCGGGGCGGACGCCGACCGCCTCGACGAGCATGGTGGCGGTACGCCCGTCGGCCATCATGGCCACGGCCGCGTCCAGCGCCAGCCCGGCCGGCACGTCGATGGGCGCGGACGCGTCCACCACCGCCCGTTCGGCGTACCCGCCGGAGCCGCCGGTGGCGCTGACCACCCGCCGCCCGGTCAGGGCCGGGTCGACGTCCGGCCCGACGGCGACGATCACCCCGCCGACGCCGTTGCCGGGGATCAGCGGTGGAGTGACCTGGAACGGGCCGGGGCGTCCCGAGCGCTGCTGCGTCTCGACGAAGGTGATGTTCGCGTGCGCGACGTCGATGAGCACCTGGCCGGGGCCGGGGCTCGGGTCGGGCGCCGGGCCGGGCACCAGCGCCTCGGGACCGCCGAATTCACGTAACCAGATCGCCCGCATCAAGTCCCCCTCGTGTCGTGCCCAGGCCGCCACGAGTCCAACACCTGAACCGGGCTTGAGGTCAAGCCCGGTTGGACGGCCCGACGCCGGGAGACTCGACCAGCCGGGACAGCACGATGGTGCTGCGGGTGGAGGTCACGAAGGACTCGGCGCGCAGCCGTTCCAGCGCCGCCTCCAGGTGGGCGATGTCGGCGGCCCGCAGGTGCACCAGCGCGTCCGCCTCGCCGGAGACGGTGTACGCGCCGACCACCTCCGGGTGCCGGCGGGCGGCCACGCCGATCTGCGCCGGGGTGGTCCGACCGGCGCAGAACAGCTCGACGAACGCCTCGGTGGTCCAGCCGACGGCCGCCGGGTCCACGACGGCGGTGAATCCCCTGATCACGCCCGTGGCGCGCAGTCGGTCCACCCGGCGCTTGACCGCCGGGGCGGAGAGTGACACCCGGACGCCGATGTCGGCGTACGACGCGCGGGCGTCAGCGACGAGCAACGCAATGATCCGCTGGTCTACGGCGTCTATCTGCAACGTTCCGCCTCTGGGAAGCAATGGTTGTGGCTGTTACCAAAGTTCAACGGTACCTACTCTTGGTGACCGTGAACCAGCAGCGAGTCTCGCGAAAGCGGACATATCTCATGTGCTCGCCCGAGCACTTCGCGGTCGAGTACGCGATCAATCCGTGGATGGACGTGACCACCCCGGTCGACCGGGAGTTGGCCGTCAAGCAGTGGGACCGCCTGCGCGAGACGCTCGTCGGCCTGGGGCACGACGTGCATCTGCTCACCCCCGAGCCGGGCCTGCCCGACATGGTCTACGCCGCCAACGGTGCGTTCGTGGTGGACGGCAGCGTCTACGGCGCCCGGTTCAAGCACGAGCAGCGGGCCGCCGAGGCCGCCGCGCACCACGCCTTCTACGAGTCGCAGGGCTGGCGGTTCATCGCCCCGAGCGAGACCAACGAGGGCGAGGGTGACTTCGCGTACGTGCCGGAGGCGCACGGCGGGCTGATCCTGGCCGGGCACGGCTTCCGCACCGAGATCCCGGCGCACGCCGAGGCGCAGGAGGCGCTGGGCCGCCCGGTGGTGTCGCTGCGCCTCATCGACCCGCGCTTCTACCACCTGGACGTGGCGCTCGCCTCCATCGACGACTCGAACGTCGTCTACTTCCCCGGCGCGTTCTCGGCCGCCAGCCAGCGGGTGCTGACCCAGCTCTTCCCGGACGCGGTGATCGCCGACGACGAGGACGCGATGGCCTTCGGGCTGAACCTGGTCAGCGACGGCGCGAACGTGGTGCTCAACAGCGAGGCCACCCGGCTGGCGGGCAAGCTCAAGGCCGCCGGCTACAACCCGGTGCCGGTCGAGCTGGCCGAGCTGAAGAAGGGCGGCGGCAGCGTGAAGTGCTGCATCGCCGAGCTGCGGCACTGACCCGAACACTGCCGCGTACGGCAGGGGCCGGCCTCCCGTCGGAGGCCGGCCCCTGCTGCTGCTTGTGGTGGGCGTTTCAGCCGAGCGTGGCCAGCTCGTTGATCAGCACGTTCGACATGACCTGACCGTCGCGCTGGACCTCGCGCAGGTACCACTTCTGCTGGGGGGTACGCGGCTGGTTGAACTGCCAGATGCCGCGCGGGCTGTCGATCTGGCCGATCCGACCCAGCGCCAGGTTGACCTGCTGCGGGGTGGGCGACCCACCGGTCAGCTGGATCGCCTGGTCGAGCACCTGCGCCGCGTCGTACGACGCCATCGCGTAGGTCGTCGGCGTGGTCTGGTGCTTCTTGCGGTAGGCGGAGGCGAAGACCCGGTTCGACGTGTTGTTGAGGTCGGCCGAGTAGTTCAGCGCGGTCTGGATGCCGAGCGCGTCCCGGCCCAGGCTCTCCAGCACGGTGCCCTCGGTGAGGAAGCCGGGCGCGTAGACGGGGCCGCTGAACTGGTCGCGCAGTTGCTTGATGAACTCCACGGCGGCCGAGCCCGCGAAGAAGCAGAAGACGGCGGTTGGCTTCTTGCGCAGCGCCTTCTCGATGTCCGCCACGTAGGTGCCCTTGCCCGGGTTCGGGGTCGGGTTGGTGTTGGTCACCGGGTCGGCGATGCGCGGGTCGGAGGTGCCGAACTCCTGCCTGAAGCCCCGCACCACGTCCGGGCTACCCACGTTCTCCGGCATGATGATCGCGATCCGGCCGTTCGCCGGGAGCTGGTCGCGCAGGTAGCGGCCCAGCGCCCGGCCGGCCTCGTCCAGCACGTACGACGTACGCCAGATGTAGACGACGCTCTGCAGGCTGCTCGGCGAGGCGTTCGAGCCGATGAGCGGGACCCGAGCCTCCTCCACAGTGTCGCGGATGCCGACCATCACCGACGAGTTGACCACGCCGGTGAGCGCCAGCACGTTCTGCTTGAGCAGTTGGTCGACGGCGGCCTTGCCGGTCTTGGCGTTGTCACCCTCGTCGGCGGTCAGCAGCTCGACCGGATGCCCGCCCAGTTGCTGGCCGTGTAGGTCGAGGAAGAGCTGGAAGCCGTTGGTGATGTCGTCACCGATGGACTTGAAGCCGCCGGCCTTCGGCGCGATCAGACCGATCTTGATCGGGCTCTTGGCGGCGGCCGGCTTGCCCTCGGTGTCGGAGCCGCACGCGGCGGCGAACCCGGTCGTTCCGAGCGCGGCCAACAGTTGGAGCGCCCGCCTGCGATTCATCTGCGACACCGAGTTCCTTCCAGGAGCGTTGCAGGGCAGAACACCGCCCCTCCGGCGTTCTACCTGCTCCGCGACGCTGCGTCAATGGTTAGTGATCATCGTGCAGGGACCGCAACACAGCGAGCACCGGGGGCCACGCCGAAGACTCCGGGTCGATCAGCCCGAAATGCTCACATCCGGGCAGCTCGACAAGGGAAATATCGGATCCTGCGGCACGAGCCGCCGCGACGAAGTCCCGGCTCATCGCCACCGGCACCTGCAGATCCGCCGAACCGTGCACGACTACTGTCCGTGTCCGGATCGGTACCAATGATCGTGGATCGGCCGCCGCGTACCGGTCCGGGAAGTCGAGTGGGCCGCCGCCGAGCAGCGCCGCCACCGCACCCGCGTCCAGATCCAGCCGGTACGCCGCCGCGAGATCGGCCACCGGGGCCAGGGCCAGCACTCCGCTCACCGTCGACGGCGCGGTGGCCGCCGCGTACAGCGCCAGATGGCCACCGGCGGAGTGACCGATGACGATCGGCGCAGCCCTGCTCACCCGACCCGGCAGCGCCTCGGTGGCCAGCTCGGGCAGCGCCGCGATCCCGGCCAGCGCGTCGGTCAACGTGCCCGGCCAGCCGCCGCCCGGCTGCCCCGTACGCCGGTATTCCAGCTGCGCCACCGGGTAGCCCTCGGCGGCGAGCGCGGCGGCCAGCGGGCCGGTGTGGCGGCGGTCGTACTCGGAGCGCCAGAAACCACCGTGCACCACGACGACCAGCGGCTGGGCCGGACCGACACCGGCCGGCCGGCGCAGGTCGGCAATCTGGTCGGGGTGGTCGCCGTAGGCCACCGTCAGGTCCGGCTCCGGCGCGGGCCGGGTCAGCACGGCGCGTGGGTCGGCAGGCATGGCGCGACGGTAGCGCGCCCCGCCCGGGTGGTTCGGCCCTGGGAGTCGGTCCCGGGCGGCATGGGTCGCGCCCACTGGGTAAAGATGGACCCCATGACCGAAGCGCGCTCCGCTGAGCAGAACGACCAGCCCGGCCCCGACGACTCCGGCCACTCCGGCACGGTGGTGGTGGTCGGTCCGGACGGCCGGCCGATCGGCACCATGCAGACCGAGGAGGGGCAGGGCGAGGACCCGACCCGTCTGGTAGAGCAGCCGGCCAAGGTGATGCGGATCGGCAGCATGATCAAGCAGTTGCTGGAGGAGGTCAAGGCGGCCCCGCTGGACGACGCCAGCCGGCACCGCATGCGCGAGATCCACGAGCGGTCGATCGTCGAGCTCAAGGAGGGTCTCGCCCCCGAGCTGCGCGACGAGCTGGAGCGGATCTCGCTGCCCTTCACGGAGGACAAGGCCCCGAGCGAGGGCGAGCTGCGTATCGCGCACGCCCAGCTCGTCGGCTGGCTGGAGGGCCTGTTCCACGGCATCCAGGCGGCCCTGGTCGCCCAGCAGATGGCCGCGCGGGTCCAGCTGGAGCAGATGCGCGGCGGCCGGCAGGCGCTGCCCAGCGGCCCCGGCGGTGTGGTGCCCGGAATGCCGGGCATCGGCCAGCCCGGCGGCGGTGAGGGCCACAACACCGGCCAGTACCTCTGACCTGGCCGGTCAGTCCACCCCGAAGATCTTCTCCAGGTACGCCGCCACGCCGTCCTCGGAGTTCGCCCCGGTCACCTCGTCGGCGACCGCGAGGACGGCGGGGTGCGCGTTGGCCACCGCCACGCCGCGCCCGGCCCAGCTCAGCATCGGCACGTCGTTCGGCATGTCGCCGAAGGCCAGCACGTCCGCGGCCGCCACGCCGAGCCGGTCGCAGTACCAGTCGAGCCCGGCCGCCTTCGTCACCCCGGCCGCGGAGATCTCCACGAGCCCCGAGGACGACGAGTGCGTCGCCTCGGCCAACCCCGCCACCGCTGCCGCCACCAGTGCGACGAACGCGTCCGGGTCCTGCTCGCCGGCGCGGGCGAGCAACTTCACCGCGGGAAGCGAGAGCAGCTCCTCCGGTGTCTCGACCGGCCGGATCCCGTCGGGGTCGACGTCCCAGCGCAGCGGGTAGTCCGTCTCGTGCCGCATCTGGCGGCTGTCCATGATCTCCACGGCGAAGCTGATCCCGGGCACCTCGGCCCGCAGCCGCTCGGCCACCTCGGCCAGGTGCTGTGGCGCGAGCGGGTCGGCCCGCAGCACCTCGTCCCGCACCGGGTCGTAGACCACGGCGCCGTTGGCGCAGACCGCCGGCAGCGGCTCGGCCAGCTGGTCGTACACCATCTCGAGCCAGCGGACCGGACGGCCGGTGACCAGGACGACCGGCGTGCCTCGCGCGGTGATCCGCGCGAGCACGTCGGCGGTGCGCGGGCTGAGCGTGCGGTCGTCGCGGATCAGCGTGCCGTCGATGTCGGTGGCGACCAGCGCAGGGGTGTCTCGCATCACCGGGACAGTAGCCGGTCCAGGTACACCGCCACCCCGTCGTCGTCGTTGCGCAGGGTCACCTCGTCGGCGGCGGCACGCAGCGCGGGGTGCGCGTTGGCCACCGCGACCCGGGACCAGCCGGCCCACTCGAACATCGGCAGGTCGTTGGGCATGTCGCCGAAGACCAGGACATCAGCGGGGTCGACCCCCAGGCTCTGCGCCACCACGGTCAGCCCGGTCGCCTTGTCCACGCCGGGCGGGCAGATCTCGATGAACCCGAGCCCGGCCTGGGTGAGCGTGGCGACCTGCGGCGAGACGATCCCGCGGGCCACCGCCAGCAGCTCGTCGACGTGGTGGTCGGCGGTCCGGGCGAAGGCCTTGATCACGTCACAGGAGAGGCATTCAGCGCGGCTGCGCGCCTCGAACCGGTCCTGGTAGGGCCAGCTCTCGTGGTAGTCACCCCAGAGCGGGGCGTCGTGCTCGTCGGACGCCTCGACCATCACGGTCAGCGGGCCGACCTCGGCCTCCAGGTCGGCGAGCAGCCGGGCCAGCACCTCGGCGGGCAGCCGCTCGTCGCGGAGCACCACCGGGCCGGTCGGGTCGCTCTGGTCGACCACCCGTCCACCGCCGGCCATCACCAGGAAGTCGGCGGCCCGGATGTCGTTGCGGGTCAGCTCGGTCAGTCGGGGGCCGCGTCCGGTCGCGCCGACCACCGGAATTCCGGCGGCCCGCACCCGGTCGAGCACCCCGTGGGTGTACGCGGAGACGGTGTCATCGCTGCGGACCAGCGTTCCGTCGAGGTCGGTCGCGATCAGTTTGGGCAGTCCCGGGCGGGTCATCGTTCCTCCTTCGCCCGCCGCCGTCGCACCTGCCGAGGCCAGGGAAAGCGAGGCCCGGCGTGACGGCGGGCAGCAACCGTACCTCGGGAAACGGGCCCGAACCATGTCTTCCAGGCGAATCGGGCACCAACTCCAGGCCCGTTCCCAACCTCCGCGATCTTGTACTTCCGGTCGCCGATACGCGGTGGAATGCGCCTTCTGTCGCTGCAGAAAGTGCAAGATCGGTGGGTCGGGGTCGGCCTGGCCGGCTCAGGTGTTGGGGTGTTCGGGGCGGGCGAACGGCGCCACCGCGGTCACGGTCAGGTCGGCCGGCGCGGGCGGGCCGTCCTCCTTCTCGACCGGGTCGAGGTGCCGACGGCGCCAGCCCTGCCCCGTCGCGGCCCCGGAACGGTTGTCCTCCGTCGGCGCGTTCGGGGCCAGCCGCAGGGCCGCGGCGAGCAGCACGCAGGCCACGAACGCCATCACCAGGCCGCGACCGTACTCGACCCGGAAGTTGTCCTCCGGCTCGTAGAAGTAGTTGCGCTGACCGGGGTCGTCGAGTGTCGCCGTCGCCGCGACCAGCAGTGCCAGCAGCGCCCCGCTCAGGGTGAACCCGACCAGTCGGGCGTTCGGCCGGACGGCCGCCGTGCCCCGCAGCGCCAGTGCCACCGTGCAGACCAGCCCGAGCAGACCGACCAGGTAGCCGATGCCGAAGCCGCCGACGTCGGACACCCCGGCGGGCACGTCGATCGAGGTGGCACCGGCCGGGCCGCCGTTCGGCAGAGTCATCACCAGCCACTCGCCGAGCAGCGAGGCCACCCCCGCCACCGCCCCGAGCCCGGCGAGCAGCACGGGCAGGCGGGGATCCCGGGTGATGCCGGCCAGGGACCCGCCGAGGCGACGGCGTCCGGTGGCGGGCTCGTCGGCACCCCACTCGATCACGGCCGGCCCGTCGGACGGATCGCCCTGCCGTGGGATGGGCAGCTCCTCGGACATCGGCCATCCTTCCGCCGGTCGCGGGCCTGCGTCGAATCATGGCACAGAGGGTCGTGCTGGTGCCGCTGCCGAAACCGCCCGCGTCGCGCCTCCGCCAGGGGTGACGGGAATCGCACGGCAGGCGTCGGTGCCGGTCGGTCGCTCGGGAGGCACCTTTCCGCTAGCGTTCTCCTCATGCCTATCCGTACCGCTTCCGCACAATGGCAGGGCAATCTCACCGAGGGTTCCGGCACCGTCCGCACCGGTAAGGGCGGCCTGTCCGGCAACTACTCCTTCAAGTCGCGCTTCGAGGAGGGTGAGGGCACCAACCCCGAGGAGCTGATCGCCGCCGCGCACGCCGGCTGCTTCTCGATGGCGTTCTCGAAGGCCCTCGCCGACGCCGGCTCGACGCCCACCTCGGTCGAGACCACCGCCAAGGTCCACCTGGACAAGACCGACGCCGGAATGAGCGTGACCCGGATCGACCTGGAGACCGTCGGCCAGGTGCCCGGGGTCGACGAGGCGGAGTTCCAGAAGCTCGCCGAGGCCGCCAAGGCCAACTGCCCGATCTCCCGGCTGCTCTCGCCGGGCGCCGAGATCACCCTCACCGCTCGCCTGGCTTCCTGACCCGGCGACGCACGCCGCACGTTCACGGAAGGAGCCTCCGCCCGGTCCCGGGCGGCCGCTCTCTTTCGTGAACGCGCGGCCCCGGCCGGGGTGGCCGCGCGTGAGCCGGCCGATCGGTGCGGCGTCGGGCAGAATGGACGCCGTGCCGGTGGACATGACTCGCGAGCGCTTCGAGGAGCTGGTGGCTGACGCCCTCGACGAGGTGCCCGAGGAACTGCTCGGCCTGATGAACAACGTGGTGATCCTGGTCGAGGACGACCCACCGCACACCGACCCCGACCTGCTCGGCCTCTACGAGGGGCACGCGCTCACCGATCGGGGTTGGGACTACGCCGGCGTGCTTCCGGACCGGATCTTCATCTACCGCCGTCCGATCCTGCGGATCTGCGACAGCGACGAGGACGTCGTCGACGAGGTCGCGGTGACCGTGGTGCACGAGATCGCCCACCACTTCGGCATCGACGACGCGCGACTGCACGCGCTGGGCTGGGGCTGACCCGGCCGCACACCGCCAGGTCAGAGCGCGGCACGCCGCTTCGCCGATGGCCCCTGGTTGCCGTGGTCGCCTACCGTCGGTGCAGCGACCGCGACCGTTTCAGGAGGCACCTTTCATGCGCAGCGAGCTGTTCTCGGCGGAAAATCTGGAGAAGGAGTCCGCGCAGGCCGGCATGCGGCTGCAGAACTCCAAGATGTTGAAGATCGAGCTCAACGGCGAGGCGATGGCCCGGGTCGGGTCGATGGTCGCCTACCAGGGCAACGTGCAGTTCCAGGCGCTGGGCTCGGGTGGGCTCGGCAAGTTCCTCAAGCAGAAGCTCACCGGCGAGGGTGTCCCGCTGATGAAGGTCACCGGCCAGGGTGACGTCTTCCTCGCCGAGCTGGCCAAGGACGTGCACATCATCGACCTGGAGCCGGGCGACGCCCTGTCCATCAACGGCTCCAGCGTGCTGGCCTTCGACTCGACCCTGCAGTACGACATCAGGATGGTCGGCGGCGCCGGGATGGCCTCCTCGTCCGGCCTGTTCAACTGCGTGTTCAGCGGGTACGGCAGGATCGCCATCACGACCAAGGGCACCCCGGTGGTGCTCAACGTGGACGCCCCGACGTACGTCGACCCGCAGGCCGCCGTCTGCTGGTCGGCCAACCTCCAGACCGGCTACCACCGGGCTGAGCAGCTCGGTCTTGGCACGCTGCTGGGCCGGCGCACCGGCGAGTCGTTCACGATGAGCTTCGCCGGTCAGGGCTTCGTGGTGGTGCAGCCGTCCGAGGAGCCGCCGGTCATGGGCAGCGGTCAGCAGCAGCAGGAGGGCGGTCTGCTCGGCGGTCTGCTGAGCTGAGCACCGACGCGGGTACGGGCGCTCCCGGTCGCACCGGAGCGCCCGTACGCGTGTTGCTCGCCTGCTCGGCCGGTCAGCTCAACTCGCCGGTGCGCAGCCGGGCCAGCCAGGCCGCCGCGTCGGCGTAGTCGACGTCGGAGAGGCCGGCCGGCGCGGGCACGGGCCGCTGGCCCGCCGCGTCGACCCAGCGATGCCGCGGGTACGACCCCAGGAAACGGACATCGGCGCACACCCGGCGCAGCCCCTGCAACGCCTCACCCAGGCGTACGTCGGCCACGTGGCCGGTGCAGTCGAGGAAGAAGACGTACCGGCCCAGGGCCTCGCCGGTCGGGCGGGACTCGATCCGGGTCAGGTTGACGCCGCGGACGGCCAGCTCCATCAACACCGACAGCAGCGCGCCGACCCGGTCGTGGGCGATGTAGACGGCCAGCGAGGTGAGGTCGTCGCCGGTCGGCGGTGGGGGTGGCCCGGGGCGGGAGACCAGGACGAAACGGGTCACCGCGTCGGGATGGTCGGCGATCTTGTCGGCGAGCAGGGCGAGTCGGTGTCGGGCGGCCCCGATCGGGGCGCAGATCGCCGCGTCGTACTCGCCGGACCCGGCGCCGGCGGCTGCCGCGCCGTTGGAGAGCACGTCGACGACCACGGCGTCGGGTACGTGGTCACGCAGCCAGCCCCGGCACTGGGTGGACGCCTGCGGGTGCGCCGCGACCGTGCGGACCGCCGACAGCGCGGTGCCCGCACGCGCGGCGAGCACGAACTCGACCGGAAGGATCACCTCTCGGGTGATCACCAGCGGGTCGCCCTCGACCATCTCGTCCAGGGTGACGCCGACCGCCCCGCCGATCGAGTTTTCCAGCGGCACCAGCGCCGCGTCGGCATCTGAGGCCCGGACGCTGTCCAGGGCCTCACCGACGCTGCGGGCCGGCGTCCGGGTGCCACGCTCGGCGGCGGGGACGGTGCGCAGGGCCTGCTCGGCGAAGGTGCCCTCCGGGCCGAGGTAGACGAAGCGCGTGGGCGGTGTTCCGGGCATGTCGACCAGACTACGCACCCGGCTGGACCGCCGGAGAAGCATCGCAGGCGAGCGTACGGATCCCGGCTGGCCCGGTGGCGCGGACCTCGATGGTGCACACGTCGGTGCCGGCGGTGACCAGTTCCGGGGCGGTGGGCCGACCCCGGGTGACGACCTGAAGCTCCTCGTGCCCGGTCACCTCCAGCACGGTGTACTGCCAGTCGGCGGCGCACAGCGGCCCGGTGCGGACCCGGACCCGCACGTTGTCCGGGAGCACCGAGGCCCGGCCGCGCAGCAGCTGCACCACCCGCTGCCCGGTCGGACCGTTCCGGCAGGCCGTCGCGACCAGACCCGGGTCCCGGGTGGCCGACGGGGTGGAGAGCGGTGGGGCGCTCGGCACGGTGGACGGCGTGCCCGTCGGGACGCCGGTCGGGCCGGTCGCCGTCGGGGTGCCGGCGCCGGTGGGCACCCCGGCCGGGTCGCGCAGCTCGGGAGGGGCGCCGCAGCCGGTCAGCGCCCCCATGGTGAGGAGCGCCAGCAGGGCCCCGGCCACGGGCAGCGCGCGAACCGCCACGGGTGTGATGGCGGTTGTCGCCCGGGACGGGGGAGCCGGGTGGCGGGGCGGGTCGAACGGCACGGGCCGATCCTCGGACATCGGGAAACGTCATCGCGGCCGGGGTGGCCGAGCCCATCGTAGGGCGAGCTGACGGCGGGGTGAAGCTCAGCCGAGGACGCGGTGCCCGGCGCGCTCCAGGGCGGCCGTGCCCTCGGTCAACCGGACGGTCGGCACCAGCACGTAGTCGGTGTCGAAGGTGGAGAACGTGACCACGCTGACCCGGGCCGCGGCGAGCGGGTCGACGAGCGCCGCCAGTGTTCCCGTGGCGTCCACGCCCGTCGGGCCGACGACGCGCAGACAGCGCCAGGTGGTCTCCACCACGGCCTGGGCGGGCACCCGGTCGGTCGGGCAGATCACCGAGATCCCGTCGGCGGTCCAGCTCACCGTGACCACGTCGGCGCGGCCCAGCCCACTCGACAGCGCGGCCGGCAGGGCGGTGTCGGCCCGCAACCGGCACACGGCGTACTCCCCCGGCAGCAGAGCGATATCGAGCATGAGGGCACCTTACGGCGTGGGTGTGGGCCCATCCCGCCATCGCCGCGTGCGGCGAACGACACATTGCGCCGCAGGTCAGACGGCGAACGACACATTGCGCCGCAGGTCAGGCGGCGAACGACATATTGCGCCGCAGGTCAGACCTCGGAGAAGAAGGTGAGCGAGCCGGCCACGGCGCCGTTGGTGAGCACCGGGGTGGAGATCGCGTCCACCGTCGCGTCGGAGCTGTCCGGCGAGGCGGCCTGCACCCGCAGCAGCCCACGGGCGAGCCGGCCGGAGGAGAGCGCCAGCAGAGGCGGGATCTTGTCGATCTCGGCCTCGGTCAGCTCGCCCCGGTTGGCGGTGAAATCCAGCAGTCGCAGGCCGCCGTCGAGCAGCGGCCGCCCGATCAGGCCGGCCGGGTCGCCCAGACAGAGCAGCTCGCAGCCGGCGGCGGAGATGGCCACGACCCGGGTGTCGGCGTCGATCAGCAGGCAGGGCTCATCGGCCCGGTCGACCGTCGAGGACCACTGGCCGACGTTGTCGGACTCCAGCTCTGTCGAGGCCCGCGCCGACGGCACGAACACTTCCGAGAGCGAGAGTTCGACGTGGGCCACCGCGCCTCCTATGTCCACCGACGGACTGTCCACGCTAGCCGGTCGCCGACGGAATCACCGAGCGCACCAGGTCACCGGACCGCACAGCTCGAACCGGGGCGGCCGGCGACGGCGCGGGAGCCGGTGGGTAGTGGGGGACCGGGGCCGCGTGGCGTCGCCGGTGACGTTACCGGCGGTGGGCCGGCTTGTCAGCGGCCGTTCGGCCCTCGTCGTACCACCGGTAGTCGGCCGATGGACGGTAGGTGCCGTTCAGCCAGGTGCTCGGGTGCTGTGCCACCCGGGACAGCTTCTCGGCCGTGGCCGGGCTGATCCGGCTGCCACCGGCCACGAGGAGCCGATCCAGTTCCCGGTGGGTGGCCATCAGACAGTCCTTCGGAAGGCCGTAGACGCTGATCACGCCGGAGCCCACGAAGGTCAGCACCGGCGTCACCGGGATGGTCAGCCCCACCGCGTCGGAGAGGGCCTTGCTGGCCCGCCTGGCGTCCCGCCGGGCCTCGGTGACGTACGGAGGCCGCTTGCCGTTGATCTGCACGACGTCCCCGGCGACGAGCACCCGGGCCCGGCCGTGGTCGGCGATGGTCACCGCGAACAGGCCGCTCGGCCCGATGGCGAGGAACCCGGCGCGGTCCTCCTGGGTGCGGTCGAGCAGGACGTCCGCCACGTCGGTGCGGGGCCACTCGATGACGTGCCAGGCCGGCCCGAGATGGTCGAGCTGGCCGAGCGCGCGGGCTCCGGCCGCCTCCAGTCGACGGGCTCCCCGCTCGGCACGGCGGCGGCGGGCCCATTCGAGCGGTGTCGGACGGACCGGCTCCAGAGCCCCGGGCGACTCGACGCGGGGGTGGGGCACCGCGATGGGCGGCAGTGCCCTGGCGGTCGGTACGGCTCGTCGTGCGGGAAAGACAGTCATCGTCGTCGACCTCCGGCAAAAGGTCCCTCGAAGTTATGTCCTCACTACCCTACGTTGCCACTCCCGGTGTTCGGCAAGCCGGAGCGCCGGAGTGACTGTGGATGAATGCCATATTCATCCACAGTTCTTTTGTCGGATGCCGCCAAACCCTGCCCTACGCTGCGGGGGTGACCCACTACGTCGACAGTGAAGTCGGCCGGCTCGGCACCGTGTTGCTGCACCGGCCCGGCCCGGAACTGGCCCGGCTCACCCCTCGCAACAACGACTCACTCCTGTTCGACGCGATCCCCTGGGTCGGCCGCGCCCAGGAGGAGCACGACGCGTTCGCGGCCGCGCTGCGCGAGCGCGGGGTCGAGGTGCTCTATCTGGCCACCCTGCTGGCCGAGACGCTGGCCGTCGAGGATGCCCGCGCCGAGTTGACCGAGGAGGTGCTGCGCTCCCGTCGACTCGGCGACACGCTCCGCGCCCGGGTCGCCGACCACCTCGCCTATCTGGACCCGGCCGCGCTGGCCGACGTGCTCACCGCCGGGCTCGCCCACGAGGAGCTGCGGATCAGCTCGGAGCGGCCGGGCGGGCTGGTCTACACCCTGATGGACCGGCACGACTTCGTCATCGACCCGCTGCCGAACCTGCTCTTCACCCGGGACTCGTCGTTGTGGATCGGTGACCGGGTCGGTGTCACCAGCCTGGCCATGCCGGCCCGCCGCCGGGAGACTACCCTGACCGACGCCATCTACCGCCACCATCCGCGCTTCGCCGGCACCGAGTTCGTCTACCGCCCCAATCTGGAGCACCTGGAGGGCGGGGACGTCCTGCTGCTCGCACCGGGCGTCCTGGCGGTCGGGGTGGGCGAGCGGACCACCCCGGCCGGCGCCGAACGCCTCGGCCGGCAGGTCTTCGCCGCCGGGCTGGCCCACACCATCCTGGTGGTGCCGATCGCGCAGAAGCGCGCCACCATGCACCTGGACACCGTGTGCACGATGGTCGACGCCGACGCCGTGCTGATGTATCCGAACATCGCCAGCACGCTCTCGGCGTACACCGTGATCGCCGGCGCGGACGGCGAGGACCCACGTGTGGACGGCCCGGCGCCCTTCCTGCGGGCCGCCGCCGACGCGATGGACCTGGACCAGCTCCGGGTCATCGACACCGGCCTGGACCCGGTCACCGCGGAACGCGAGCAGTGGGACGACGGCAACAACACCCTCGCCCTGGCGCCCCGGCTCTGCGTCGGCTATGAGCGCAACACCGAGACCAACGCGCAGTTGGAGCGGGCCGGCATCGAGGTCATCGCGATCGCCGGCTCGGAGCTGGGCTCCGGCCGGGGAGGCCCGCGCTGCATGTCCTGCCCGATCGTGCGCGACCCGCTGCCCGTCAACGGGTGAACGGGCCGCGCTTCGGGGTCAGCGGAGGGTGAGCTGACGGCCGAGCAGCCCCTGGCGGGCCCGCCGGCCGGCGGCGTCCAGCGGTTCGGTGGTGGCGAGCGCCTCCGCGTACCGCTTGGCGAACTGCGCGACCGGGTCCTCCCAGTCGTCGGCCGGAGTCTCCTCCGGCAGGTCCCACACCGGCACCAGCCGGCCGTGCGCGCGGAACATCCCGGCGAACTTGGTCTGCTCGCCGAGCGTCAGCGTGCCAGCCGCGCCGAGGCGGGCCAGCGCGTCCAGTGCGGCGTCCTCGTCGTCCGGGAGCACCCAGCGCACGTGCGCCTTCTCCGGGACCTGGCACCAGTACGCGGCCTTCGCGGCGGTCATCCGCACGGTCGGGTAGATGGCGGCGTTCGCCCGCTCCAGCGACGCCTGGACGCTCGGGTCGTCGGTCGCGCCGGGGTCGAGCCAGAACTCGAACCCGTCGTGCATGGTGATCTCCAGCGGGCCGTCCACCAGGAAGTCCTGCAGTCGCGGCCCGGGACCGGGCAGCGGTGGTACGGACACCTGGCCGCCCGGCTCGGTCCGCAGCGCGCAGAGCAGCGCCTCGGCCAGGTCCCGGGAGACGTCGCCGGACTGCTGGTGGCGTTGCAGACCGATGAGCACCCGGCCGTCCGGCTTGCTCACCGCCGGCGCGGCCATCGGCAGCACCGTGGCCAGCGTGGCCGACCGGTCCCCGAATTCCTCGACGAGGGCGGGCGCCAGCCGCAGCGGCGCGGACGCGGCGGGCACCAGCTCGCGCAGCGCGATCCACTCGGACTCGTCGGCCAGCCCCTCGAACGGTCGCGGCACGAAGACGTCGCGCACCTTGTCCTTCCGGGGCGCGGTGTCGGCGGCGGTTCGCTGGCTCTTTCGACGCTTGCTCACGGCGTCACAGCCTAAGGCCCCGCCCGTCCCGCCGTGGGCCGGACCCACCCACCCCACCGCTTGTTGATCATGAAGTTATTGTCACCGCGCACGGCGTGTCGTGGCAATAACTTCATGATCAACGATGTCAGGCGGCTGGTACCAGGTCGGGGTGGGAGGCGGGGGTGGGGTCGAACTCCGCCCACACGCGCTGGCCCATGCCGTCGCGCTCGACGCCCCAGCGGGTCGCCAGGCCGGCCACGATGTGCAGACCCCGCCCGTCCGCGGCGTCCGGGCTGGCCGTGCGGATCCGCGGGCTGGTGCCCGCGCCGCCGTCGGTCACCCGCAACTGGATCCGCGGGCCCTCGGCCGAGGCTCGCAGCCGCCACGCCACCCGGACCACGCCGCCGGGCAGCGGCCGGGCGTGCCGGACCGAGTTGCCCACCAGCTCGGCGAGCACCGCGATCAGATCCGCGAGAAGCGCCGGCGTCACGACGTCAGCCAGGTCGTCGGCAAGCCGGTGTCGCGCCAGTCGTGCGCCGGCGGGATGGTGGGGAACCACCACGCACCACGCCCGATCCCTCACTGCCGCTACCACCGTCGCCTCCACGTCGCGCCACCGTCGGTCAACCGCGCGGTAGCCGCACCTCTGCGACCGTACCGCCGTCGGTCCTCGGACGTAGGGATACCCATCCATTCTGTTGTTCAACGATCCGGCGGACGAGATAGAGGCCGAGCCCCGCTCCCGGGTAACCGCGCCGGTCGCCGGACTCGCCCTGCCAGAACCGGTCGAACGCCCGCTCCACGTGCTCCGGCCGGATGCCGATGCCCCGGTCACGGACCCGGAACGCGACCAACTGGCCGTCCACCCCGGCGGTGATCTCGATGGGGGAGCCCGGCGGCGAGTACTTGCCAGCGTTGGTCGCCAGCTCGGTCAGCACGGTGGCCAGGCTGGGCCGGTGGCCGAGCGCCTTGGGCAGGTCGGCGGGGAGGCGCAGCGTCAGCCGGTGCCGCAGCTCCGCCGGCAGGTCCACGATGGCGGCGCGCAACGCCTCAGCGAGGTCGAACGGGGTCGGTGGGTCGTCCCCCGGCCCCGCCTCGGCCGCCGAGGAGAGCAGCCGGTCGACCAGCCGGGCCAGCTCGTTGGCGCGCTGCCCGATCACCCGGGCGGCCTGTCGCCGGTCTCCCTCGGTCAGCGACTCCCAGTGGTCGGTGAGGGTGTCCGCGTACCCCTTGATGACGGTGACCGGCGTGCGCAGCTCGTGGCTGGTGACCGCGACGAACAGCTCCCGGTCGTGATCGCGGCGCTGCTGGTCGGTGATGTCGCGGAAGGTGACCACCCGCAGCGCGCCCGGGCCGGGCAGGTCGCCGGAGGTGATGCGCAGCCAGCGCCCGTCCGGCAGCCGGTGGTCGCGGACCTGCCCGGAGGGCGGCAACGGAAAGGGCAGCGGGCCTTTCAACGCCTGCTCCGCTGTCCGGCCGGTGACCTGGGCGGCGGCCGGGTTCCAGAGCCGGACGTGGCCGTCCCGGTCGACCACCGCCAGCCCGTCGGCGAGTGCCGCCACCACCGGCCCGTCGCCGTGCACCGGCAACCCGCTCTGGTCGCCGTACATGTGCCCGACGCACGAGGCGAGGTAGGCGACCACCCCCCGCTGCTCGGCGTCCGGCTCGTCGTCTCCCGCATAGAGGGCGTGCAGGCTGCCGACGGTGTGACCGCCGATCTCGGCTCGGGCCACCACCATCCGGCGTAACCCGCTGCCGGCCAGCTCAGCGGCGAGCTTGCCGTTGAGGTCGGTCACCCGAACCTGGGCCACCCGTGGCCCGGAGAGCAGGCAGACGGTGTCCGGGTCGTCCGCCGCGAGCGGTCGGCCGAGCGCCCACTCCGCCGCGCCGGTCGCCGCGATCACCCGGCCACCGGTCGGGCCGAACTCGACGAACGCCATGCCGGTCGCGCCCAGCGCCGGTTGGGTTACCCGGAGCAGTTGGGTGAGGACCGGCAGGCCCGCGTCCCCAGCATTGATCGACTCGATCGCGACGGTGTGGCCGGCGAGAAGAGCGGGAAAATCGATACGCTCCGGCATGTGCCGAGTCTGCCCCGCCGGCCCGGCTTTCGGCACCCCCGGTTGTCGCGTAGGTGCTGCCGGCCCTCGGCACGCTGGACGGCCAGCTCGGCATTGAGGCCCGTTCAGCGGTCCCGCCGGGCCAGGACGTGCGCCGGGCGGTCGGTGATGATCCCGTCCACCTCCTCGGCCAGCACCAACTCCACGTCGGCCGGCTCGTTGACGGTCCAGACGTACACCTGGTTGCCGGCGGCGCGCAGCGCGGGCAGCAGGTGCGGGCGGGCCCGGACCAGGCCGATGCCCGGCCCGGCGATGCGGGCGCCGAACGGCAGCCGGCCCAGCCGCAGCCAGGGCGGCAGCACCTCCAACAGCAGCACCGTGGGCAGCGCCGGGGCCAGCTCCCGGACCCGTCGGACGGCCAGCGGGGAGAACGACATGACGGTGAGCTGGACGGGGTCGTCCGGTGCCGGGTCGGCCAGCCCGTACCGCCGCAGCAGCTCGACCAACCGCCGTTCCACGGTCGAGCCGTAGCGGGACGGATGCTTCGTCTCCACCAGCAGCCGGACCGGCCGCCCGGCGGCGAGCACCGCGTCGAGCAGCCGGGCCAGCGTCAACAGCCGGGTGTGCGACTCGTCCGGCGGCAGGTCACCGCTCGGAGCGCTGCCCGGATGCCAGGAACCGAAGTCCAGCGCGTCCAGCTCGGCGAGGGTGCGCGCGCTGACCAGACCGCGGCCGTTGCTGGTGCGGTCCAGTCGCCGGTCGTGGACGCAGACCAGATGCCCGTCGCGGGTCAGCCGGACGTCGCACTCCAGCCCGTCGGCGCCCTCGTCGAGGGCGCGCAGGTACGCGGCGAGGGTGTGCTCCGGAAGGTCGTACGAGGCGCCGCGGTGCGCGAAGACCAGAGGACCGCCCATTCCGGCCGCCTCAGATGACCTGGCCGGGCTGCCCGTTCGCGTCGACCACCGGACGGCCGACCGCTGCCCACTGGCGCATCCCGCCGTCGGCGTTTCGCACCTGCTCCCAGCCGTTGTTGACCAGGTAGGCGACGACCTGGGCGGAACGTCCACCGGAGCGGCAGATGACGGCCACGTCCCGGTCGGTGGGCACCTCGGCCAGCCGCGCCGGCAGCTCCATCATCGGCAGGTGGTGGGCGGTGGGTGCGTGGCCGGCCGCCCATTCGTCGGCCTCCCGCACGTCGAGCAGGTAGGTGTCGTCGGCGATCTGGGTCACGGGCACGGTGGGAACCTGGGGTCCGAACACAGGAAGCAACACTAGATCCTCGCGGGCCGGATCGGCACCGACCCGGCCGTCGGTACGGTCACAACCGGGTCACCCAGCGGGGATTGGCCTGCGCCCAGGCCGGTACGCGGGTCCCCCGGACGGCCTCGAAGAGCCCGTTGCCGCCGTTGTCGAGCACCACGTACGAAACCTGGTCGATGGTCTGCGGCGACGAGGGCACCTCAACGCCGCGCATCCCGTCGGGCGGCAGCGCGCGGAGCGCGAGGAGCAGATCCTCCAGGGGTACGCCGTTGGTGTCGACGGTCAACGAGCCGCCGACCGCGCGGAGCACCTGGTCCAGTTTGACGGGGTTGTTGCGCAGGTCGGCTTTGCCGGCGCTGTCCAGCATCGCCCGCAGGAGTTGCTGCTGGTGGCGCTGCCGGTCGAAGTCGCCGTTGGGCAGGTCGTAGCGCTGCCGTACGTAGTCCAACGCCTGCGCGCCGTCCATCCGCTGGCAGCCGGTGGGGAAGACGCGGTTGGTGTGGATCGAGCGGACCTGGGTGTCCACGCACATCTGCACCCCGCCGAGGAGGTCGATCACTTTCCGGAAGCCGGAGAAGTCGATCAGCGCGGCGCCGTCGAAGCGGATGCCGGTGAGCCGGTTCAGGGTGACGGAGAGCAGTCGGGTGCCGGCCTGCCCGCCGCCGCCGTGCTCGTACGCAGCATTGATCTTGTCTGGACCGCCGCCGAAGCCGTTCGCGGGCGGGATGGAGACCAGCAGGTCACGCGGGATGGAGACCAGGTACGCCTCCCGCCGCCCGGCGGGCACGTGCACGATGAGGATGGTGTCCGAGCGCTGGTCCGGTTCGCTGCTGCCGGCGCGTCGGTCGGTGCCGATGAGCAGGTAGTTGAGCGGCCCGTCCAGGTCGGTCCGGTCGGTGCGGGCGTCGGCGTCGAGCAGCTGCTCCTTGGTCACCGTACGGTCGTACCGGTGGGTAAGCGTCTTGAGCCCGATCTGGGCGAGCCCGGCCAGCAGGACGAGGGCCAGACCGACGCCGAGCAGGAGGCGTGACCAGCGGGCGCGGCGGGGCGCGGCCGGGCGTGCCCGGTCCGCTGCGTTCCGGCCCCACCTGGACGTGACCGCCTCCCCGCAGCCGATACGTGAAACCTGCTCACGTCAGGCTACGGGCGGTAGCGAACCGGTCGTCGGGCTTTCCGCGACTTGGAGTGGGCGGCCTGAGGCGACGCGGCCCGAGGCGACGCCGCCTCAGGCGAGGCGGCGTGAAGCGACGCGGCGGCCGTCACTTGCGGCCGGAGATCACCTCGGGGTGGGTGAAGACGAACTCGGCGAGCTTGTCCTGCTTGACCGCCTGGAACATCTGCATCGTTTCCTCGTTCAACGCCTCACGGTTGTTGCCGTTGCCGTTGAAGCTGCCGTTGTTGGTCTTCAGCATGGTCAACTCGTTAGCGGTGACCCCACGCATGGTGAAGATGAAGTTCTCGATCGGCACGCCGCCGGTGTCCAGGACGAACGCCTTGCCGGCCGCCTTGATCAGCTGGTTCAGCTTGGCCGGGTTGGTCAGCATGCCGCCGTCGGTGGCCTTGCGGGCCATCGCCTTGATCAGTTGCTGCTGGTTCTGCTGCCGGTCGTAGTCGCCGCCGGGGAGGCCGTAGCGCTGCCGGGCGTAGTCGAGGGCGGCCCAGCCCTCCATCTCCTGGCAGCCCTTCTTGTGCACGACGGGCGTCATCGTCTTGCCGGTCTTCTTGGCGTCCGCGTTCCACATGGGCTTGCCGTCGACGAACGACATGTGCTTCGACTTGACCTCGTAGCTGACGCAGATCTTCACGGTGCCCAGGGTGTCGATGACGTTCTTGAAGCCACCGAAGTTGATGATCGCCGCGCCGTCGAAGCTGATCCCGGTGAGCCGCTTGATCGTCTGCGCCATCAGCTGGGCGCCGCCCTCCCAGCCGCCACCGTTGCGGGCGCCGGCCTGGAACGCGGCATTGATCTTGTCGGTGCCGCCGGTGAAGCCGCTCTTCTTGAAGGGCGGGATCTGCGCCTCGGTGTCGCGGGGGATCGAGATCAGGTACGCCTGGTCGTGCGAGGCCGGGATGTGCAGGATGATGATGCTGTCCGAGCGGACGTCGTCGGCGGCCCAACGCTCGCGCGCGTCCACGCCGAGCAGCAGCATGTCGATCGGACCGTCGAGGCTCGCGCCGCCCTCCGCGTCGGTCTTGCCGGCATCACCGAGCAGGTTGCGTTGGGCGATGTCGCCGGTCGCCTGGCCGATCAGCACCTTGGTGCCGACGATGGCCACCCCGCTGCTGAGCATCAGCACCGCGCCGAAGATCACGGTCAGCCGGGCCCAGAGCGGATCCTTGCGGCGGGGCCGCTTCTTCGCCGGCCCCTTCCCGCCTGTCCGGCCGTTGCCGCCACCCGGCGGGCGACCGCCCGGACCACCGTTCGACGGGCCCGGCTGCACCGGTATGGACGCGGCGATCCGGCCGCTCGGCGCGGCGGATCCGGCGGACGAAGGGCGACGGCTGGCCTGAACCGGCATGCGTGCTCCAGCTCGTGATCAGGAGGGGGGCCGCCCCACTGTACGTACATCAATTCGACTTTGCGAGTTCATCTGGACTCAATTGGGACGACAGGTGCCGTCAACCGGGCGATCGTCCCCATTCGATGACCGTAAAGGCGAGGTCGGCTCGCTTCAGGGTGGACCGCGTCGCCGCCGACGCGGTCCACCCCTGCGCTCAGCCGCCGTCGGTGCTCTTCGGCGGGTTGGCCTTGACCCAGTCCGCCATGGTGTCCGCCGACATGGCCCGGTACATCGCCAGCGCCCTCTCCCGGTCGGACACCACCACCGACTCGCCGTTGATGGTGTCGCTGCCCGAGTTCGGGCTGGTCAGGAACGTGAGGTTCTGCCCACGCAGGTTGCGGAACTGCACCGCCATGTCCGTCACCGAGAAGCCCTGGTCGACGGTCACCGCGGCGGTCACCGACTTGAGGAAGTCGTTGAGCTTCTTCGGGTTCGCCAGGGTGCCGGTGCTCGCCGCCTTGTCCATCAGCGCCCGGAGGAACTCCTGCTGGTGCCGCATCCGGGCGAAGTCGCCGTCCGGGAACTGCTTGCGCTGCCGGATCCAGTCCAGCGCCTCGCCGCCGTCCATGTGGTTGGTGCCCTTGGTGAACGTCCGGTACGGCTTGTGGATCGAGGTGATCGTCCGCTCCACCTTCAGGTCCACTCCGCCGAGGGCGTCGGTGACCTCCTTGAAACCGCCGAAGTCGATCGCCATCACGTGGTCGATCCGGACGTCGGTGAAGCACTCCACGGTGCGGACTGCCAGCGGCAGGCCACCGAACGCGAACGCCGCGTTGATCTTCGCGCGCTGGCCGGAGCCGCAGTCCGCCCCGGCGCTCTGCGGGATCGGCACGTACAGGTCACGCGGGATGGAGACCAGGTACGCCGACTGGTGGTCGGCCGGGATGTGCATCACGATGACCGTGTCGGCCCGCCACTGGCTCTTGGTGTCGACCGGCGCGTCCGGGTCCCGGGAGTCGCTGCCGACCAGCAGGATGTTCAACGCGCCGTCGACGGGCTTCGCCGGCCGACCGCCGGTGATCTCCGCGAACGGGTCCGTGCGGGCCAGGTCGTTGTCGAGGTTGCGCGCGTACAGCCAGGCGCCCAGGCCGCCGAGCAGCGCGAGCACCAGCACCGCGATCCCGGCCACCAGGCCGATCCGTCCCCAGCGCGGCCGGGGGCCACGCCGTCCCGGCCCGCCGGCCCCACCGGGCCCGCCCGGTCCCGTCGGCCCCGCCGGGCCGCCCGGACCGGGCTGCTGCTCGTCGTACGGCGGGTACCAGCGCGCCTCGGCGGGACGCGCGCGTCCGGAGGCGCCCCGGTCGGGGCTGGGCACCGAGGCGCGCCCGGCGCTGCGGTGCAGGTGCGGGTGAGGAACGCCGGCAGAGGTCGCTGACATGTAACTCAGGGTACGTAGCGGGAGCCACTACCGCCCTCAGGCGACACTCAGCCCGCGGTGCTCCGCCGTGAGCTGGTTACCCTAGCCGCGCCCGGAAATACTCGATCGTGCGTCGCAGGCCGTCTTCGGGCGTCACGGTCGGCTCGTATCCGAGCAGTTCACGGGCGAGGGTCAGATCGGGGCGGCGCATCTCCGGGTCGTCCGAGCTGCGGGTGATGTACGTCACCTGCGAGCTGCTGTCGGAGAGCGACACGATCAACTCGGCGAGTTGACGCATGGACATCTCGTGCTCGGTGCCGCAGTTGACCGGGCCGGTCTCGGTCGAGTCGAGCAGCAGCAGGATGCCCCGCACCAGGTCCTCGACGAAGCAGATCGACCGGGTCTGGTTGCCGGTGCCGTGCACGGTGATCGGCTCGCCGCGCAGCGCCTGGGAGATGAAGGTGGGGATGGCCCGGCCGTCGTCCGGGCGCATCCGCGGGCCGTACGTGTTGAAGATCCGGACGATCGCCGCGTCCAGCCCGCGGTAGCGGTGGTACGCCATCGTGGCCGCCTCGGAGAAGCGCTTCGCCTCGTCGTAGACGCTGCGGACGCCGATGGGGTTGACGTTGCCCCAGTAGGTCTCGCGCTGCGGGTGCTCCTTCGGATCCCCGTACGCCTCGGAGGTGGAGGCCATCAGGAACCGGGCGCCGTCGGCGACCGCGCGCTCCAGCAGGTGCAGGGTGCCCACCGAGCCGACCCGGAGGATCTCCACGGGCAGTTGCGCGAAGTCGGTGGGGCTGGCCGGCGAGGCCATGTGCAGGATCGCGTCGAACCGCTCGGCCATTGCCGGGTGGTGCGTCGGCAGGCCGTCGGAGAGGTCCGCCTCGACCAGGGTGAAGGTTGGCCGGTCGAGCAGGTGGGCGACGTTCTCCTTGGAGCCGGTGACGAAGTTGTCCAGCGCCACCACCGTGCAGCCCCGGGCGATCAGGGAGTCGACCAGGTGCGACGGGACGAAACCGGCGCCGCCGGTGACGAGAACGCGGTGACCGGAACCGAAGCGCTCAGCAACCTTCATGCCGGTCAGCCTACCGACCCCTGTTTACCGCAAGAGGCCCCCTGTTGACGCGTGGCGTCAACAGGGGGC